>NZ_DEYR01000036.1:0-107794 GCF_002364635.1 Pseudomonas sp. UBA3153 | reverse complement strand
GCTCGACCCGGCGCTGGGCCAGGCACGGCAGCGCCACGCCCGCGCCGCACAATTCGGTCATGCGATGGCGCGCCTGATGGCGCTGCGCGAAGGCCATGTGCAAGGCATCGCGGCCGACACCATCGTCTGCCGCTGCGAAGACGTCACTCGTGGCGAAATCGACGCCGCCTGCGACGCCGGCGCGCGTGACGTCAACCAGCTCAAGGCCTGGACGCGCTGCGGCATGGGCCCGTGCCAGGGCCGCACCTGCGGCGACGTCGCCGCCGAGCTGCTGGCGACCCGGCTGGACGTGCCGCGCGAGGCCGTCGGCATCTTCTCCGCGCGCACGCCGTTGCGGCCGATGAGCGTCGGCGCGCTGACCGGCGCGTTCGTCTACGCCGACATTCCGATCCCCAAGGCGGCGCCGCTGTGATGACTTCCTCCAACATTTCCCAGGGCTTCGACGTCTGCGTGGTCGGCGGCGGCGTGATGGGCTGCACCACTGCGCTGTTCCTCGCCCGCGCCGGCATGCGCGTGGTGCTGTTGGAGCGCAATGCGCTGTGCCGCAGCGCGTCCGGGGTGAATGCCGGAACCCTGACCCTGCACATGACCCGCGCCGCGCTGGTGCCCTACGCGATCCAGGCGTGGAGCATGTGGATGCAGGCCGAAACCTGGCTCGGCCAGGGCGTGCTGGCCACCGCCGCGCCCGGGCTGTCGCTGGCCTTCACCGACAACGAACGGGAGATTCTTGCCGCCCGCGCCGCGGCCCGCCGCGAATACGGCGCGCAGATCGACCTGCTCGACCCGGCCGCCGCCTGCGCCATCGAGCCCGGGCTCAACCCGGCCGTGCTCGAAGCCGCGCACTGCACCACCGACGGTTTCGCCAGTGCCTACCTGACAGGCCGCGCCTACCACGCCGCGCTCAGCGCGGCCGGCGTGCGCATCGTCGAGCAGACCCCGGTGACGCGCGTCGAGCGCCTCGCCGGCGGCTACCGCGTGCACGGCCTGGACGGCGCCGTGAGCTTCGACGCCACGCGCCTGGTACTCGCCGGCGGCGTCTGGCTGGAGCCGCTGCTGGCGCTGCTCGACGTACACATCCCGGTGAAGACCCTGATCAACCAGCTGATCGTCACCGAGCGCATGTCGCCGGTGATGCGCACGGTGCTTAGCATCGCCAGCGGGCTGCTCTCGATGAAGCAGTTCGCCAACGGCAGCGTGCTCATCGGCGGCGGCTGGCAGGGCCTTGGCGACCGCGAGCGAGGCGGCGTGGAGACCATTCCGGCGAACCTGATCGGCAACCTGCGCCTGGCCCAGCACGTCATCCCGGCACTCGCCGACGCCCGCGTGGCGCGCATCTGGCTGGGCCTGGAATCGGAAACCGCCGACGCCATGCCGATGCTCGGCGCGCTGCCCGGCCTCGACGAGGCCTACGTCATCGGCTGCGTGCATTCCGGCTACACCAGCGGCCCGTACATGGGCAAGTTGCTGGCCCAGCGCATCCTCGGCGAGACGCCGGAAATGCCCCTTTTCGATCCGGCCCGGCTGCTCGCAACGCCGGTCGCCCCCGCACAGACCCACTGAGACGATGCGCATGAGCCCACTCCAGCCACATCCCTTCCACGGCATCTACGCGGCCACGCTGTGCCCGATGGACAACGACGGGCGCCTGCTCGACGAAGACAGCCTGGCGCGGCACATGGGCGAGATCGCCCGGGTCGACGGCATTCGCGGGCTGCTGATCAACGGTCACGCCGGAGAGAACTTCGCCCTCTCGCGCAAGGACAAGCGGCGCGTGGTGGAGATCGCCCGCGCGGTCTGCCCGGCCGACTCGATCATCGTCGCCGGGGTCAATTCCGAGGACAGCTACGACGCCCAGGCCCAGGCCGACGATGCCAAACAGGCTGGCGCCGATTCGATCCTGCTGTTCCCGCCGTACTCCTGGACGCTGTCCACCGACCTCGCCACGGTGGTCAATCACCACCGCATCGCCAATGCCAACGCACAGTTGCCGCTGATGCTCTACCAGGCCGGCGTGGGCACCGGCGGCATGGCCTACACCGCGCAGATCCTCGCGGCGCTAGTGGCGCTGCCGGAGGTGGTGGCGGTGAAGGAGGGCAGCTGGGAAACCGCCGCCTACGACGCCAACCGCCGGCTGGTGAAGGAGGTCGCGCCGCACGTGGCGGTGATGGCCTCGGGTGACGAGCACCTGTTCACCTGTTTCGCCCTCGGCACCGAAGGCAGCCTGGTCAGCCTCGCGGCCGTGGTTCCCGAACTGGTCGTCGCGCTCTACCGCGCGGTGGCGGCGAAGGACCTCGGCGAGGCGCAGCGCCTGCACGAACACGTCTATCCGCTGGCCAAGGCGATCTACGGCACCGCGCCCGGCACCCACGCCAACGCGCGTCTCAAGGCCTGCCTGCACATGCTCGGGCGCTTCCCCAGCGCGGCCATGCGCCCGCCGGTGCCGCTGATCGACAGCCTCCAGTACCAGCGCCTGCAGGCCGCCCTCGAGCATGCCCGCGCCTTCGCCAACAACGCCCAAGCAGACCGGAGTGAAGCATGTCTCTGACCCTTATCCGTGGTGGCCGCATCGTCACCGCCGTCGACGACTACGTCGCCGACATCCTGGTGGACGGCGAGCAGATCGTCGCCATCGGCCGCCAGTTGCCGGCCAGCAGCGACACGCGGGTGATCGACGCGGCCGGCATGCTGGTGTTTCCCGGCGGCGTGGATTGCCACACGCACATGGAGAACACCTTCGGCCCCTCGGTGACCGCCGACAACTTCGCCTCGGGCACGCGTTCGGCGGCCCACGGCGGCACCACCACGATCATCGATTTCGCCCTGCAGATTCCCGGCACCAGCCCGCTGCAGGCGATCGAGCGCGCGCAGTCCAAGGCCGCCTCCACCGCCAGCATCGACTACGGCTTCCACGTCATCGTCACCCAGGTCGACGAGCAGGTACTGGCCGACATGCGCCACGCCATCCGTCACGAGGGCGTTTCCAGCTTCAAGATGTTCATGGCCTATCCGGGCACCGTGATGTCCGACGACGCGGCGATCTTCCAGGCCATGCGCATGGTCGGCCAGCACGGCGGGATGATTGCCCTGCACGCGGAGAACGGCACCGTGGTCGACCTGTTGATCCGCGAGGCGCTGGCCCAGGGACACACGTCGCCGCGCCACCACGCGCTGACCCGTCCGGCGATCCTCGAAGGCGAGGCGACCCATCGCGGCATCAAGCTTGCCGAACTGGCCGAGGCGCCGGTGTACTTCGTTCACCTGTCGGCCAAGGAGGCGCTCAAGCACGTCGTCGAGGCCCGCGACCTGGGCATCCCGGTGTTCGCCGAGACCTGCCCGCACTACCTGTTCTTCGACGACTCGGCCTACGCCGCGAGCGACGCCGAGGATACCTACGAACACGCGCGCTTCGTCATGAGCCCGCCGCTGCGCTCGAAGGATTCGCAGAACGCGCTGTGGACCGCGCTGAAGACCGACGACCTGCAACTGGTCTCCACCGACCACTGTCCTTACTGCCTGAAGGAAGGGCACCTGGGCAAGGTCAACCAGAAGCCGCTGGGCCGCGACGATTTCTCCAGGATTCCCAACGGCGTGCCGGGCGTCGAGACGCGCATGACCGTGGTCTACGACGGCGGCGTGCGCAATGGACGGATCTCGCTCAATCGCTTCGTCGAGCTGATGTCAACCGCGCCGGCCAAGCTCTTCGGGCTGTTCCCGCGCAAGGGCACCATCGCCGTCGGCAGCGACGCCGACATCGTCATCTTCGACCCCAACGAGGCGCACACCCTCAGCGCCGCCACCCAGCACAGCGACTGCGACTTCACCCTGTTCGAGGGCCACCACGTACACGGCAAGGTGAAGAAGGTGCTGCTGCGCGGCGAGCTGCTGGTCGACGACGGCCAGTGGGTCGGCAAGACCGGCCAGGGCCGCTACGTGCCGCGCGGCGAACTGGGCAAATACTGGTAAGGGGGAGGCCGCGATGCCGATCTACGAGTACCGCTGCGAACACTGCGGCCTCTTCGAGGAACGTCGCGCGGTGGCCGACCGCGACGCCGAGGCGCGCTGTGTGCACTGTCAGGGGCCGGCCACGCGCCAGGTGAATTTCCTGCCGACCCTGCTCACCCACCGTTCCGAGCGCGTCGAGCGACCCGCGCCGCCCGCCCGGCATCCGTCGGGATGCGGGTGCGGGGGGCATTAGCGGATTGTCAGGGGGGCGACCACTTCGCCGCCTGGAGCGCCGACCAGATTTAGAACGGGCGCGGCGTACGCGCCACTGCCGATCAGGCGCAGCGTTGCACGTCGTCGCGGGTCTTTGCCTGGGTGATGGAAAGCTCGTCCGGCAGTGCCACGGCATTCTTCGCGGCCAGTACCTCGGCCATCACGCTGACGGCGATCTCCGGGGGCGTCTTGCTGCCGATGTAGAGGCCGATCGGCCCGCGCAAGCGTTGCAGCGACTGCTCGGTCTCGTCGAAGTGCTCGATCAGGCGCCGCCGCCGCTCCTGGCTGTTGCGCCGCGAGCCGATGGCGCCGATGTAGAACGCCGGCCCCTGCAGGGCCTCAAGCAGCGCCAGGTCGTCCAGCCTGGGGTCGTGGGTGAGGGCGATGATGCAACTGCGCACGTCGGCGGCGAACGTCCGGACCACGTCGTCCGGCATGGCGCGGATACGCTCCACGCCAGGCACGCTCCAGCCCTCGAGGTGCTGCGGGCGTGGATCGCAGAGGGTCACCTGAAAGCCGTTGAACTGCGCCATCACGGCCAGGTACTCGGCCAGCGCGCCGGCACCGATCAGCAGCATGCGATAGCCCGGCCCCAGGGTGCTGCTCATGCTTTGGCCATCGAAGCTGAACTGCTCGGGCGTCGCGGTGTTTTCCAGGCTGATCTGCCCGGTGCCCAGGTCCAGCTGGCGACGCACCAGCTGGCCCGCCTCCAGGCGGGCGAGCAGGTCCTCGAGGGGTTCCATGGCCGGCATGAACTCCATCACCAGTTCCAGCGTGCCGCCGCATGGCAGGCCGAAACGATGCGCCTCATCGGCGCTGACGCCGTAGCGAACCCGTTCGGGTAACTGCTGCGGCAACCCCGCCACGCCGTTGGCCGTGGTGTAGCGCTGGATCAGGTCGTCTTCGATACAGCCGCCGGACACGCTGCCCACCACGCGCCCGTCGTTGCGCAGCGCCATCATCGAGCCCACCGGCCGCGGCGAGGAACCCCAGGTGCGGGCGACGGTGACCAGCACCACGCGCTCGCCCGCGCGCAGCCAGTCGCGGGCGGTGCGCAGCACCAACAGATCGATACTTTCCATCGGGCCTCCCGTCGTTCAGCGCATGTGCAGAACGATCGGCGTGGGGCTGGCCGGATCGGTGTGCGCGCGCAGCTTGGCCACGGCTTGCGGGTCGACCTTGCCGCCCCGGTTGCCCCAGGTGGTGCGCACGAACGACAGCACGTCGGCGATCTGCTGATCCGACAGCTGGCCGCGCAACGCCGGCATCCGATACGCGTCCGGCACGCCGGCGCTGACTACCCGCAGCGAGCCGTTGAGGCTGATGTTGATGGCCGAGTCCGGCGCCGTGGTCAGCGCCGAGGTCGCGCCTGCCAGCGGCGGTATCCAGGGTGCCTGTCCCTTGCCGTCCCGGCCGTGGCAGGCGGCGCACTGCGTCAGGTACAGGTGCCCGCCGGGGCCGGAAAAGGCCGAGACGTCCGCGACTTCGTACTGCCAGGGCGGCCCGTCGCGCTCCGGGTCGCCCGGCAGGGATTTGAGGTAATGGGCGATGGCGGCGAGGTCGTCGTCACCCAGGTACTGCGTGGAGTTGTTGAACGCCTCGGTCATCGAGCCGAACACCACGGCATGCGTGTTGCGCCCGGTCTTCAGGAACTGCGCGATATCCGCCTCGCTCCAGCGACCCAGCCCGGTATTGGGGTCGTTGCGCAGGCTGGGGGCGTACCAGCCATCCAGCAGCGCGCCGGCCAGGTACTGCTCGCCTGATTCGCTCAGGGCCTTCTCGTTGAACGCCAGGCCGCGCGGCGTATGGCAGCTGCCGCAGTGGCCGGCGCCCTGGACCAGGTAGGCGCCGCGGTTCCATTGCGCGTTCTGCCCAGGCTGTTCGGCAAAGCTGCCGGGCTCGGTGAACACCTGGTTCCACAACGCGATGGGCCAGCGCATGTTCAGCGGCCAGGGAATTTCGCTGGGCTTGTTCGCCTGCGCCACCGGGGCGACGCCATGCATGAAGAAGGCGTAGAGCGCACGCACATCGTCGTCGCTCAGCTTGGAGTACGACGGATACGGCATGGCCGGATACAGCCTGCGACCCTCCGGGGCCACGCCGTGGCGCACCGCGCGGTCGAAGTCGGCCAGGCTGTAGCCACCGATGCCGGTCGCCCCGTCCGGGGTGATGTTGGTGGCGTAGATGGCCCCCAGGGGCGTGGCCATTTTCAGCCCGCCGGCGAAGGGTGCCGCGTCCGGTAGGCTGTGGCATGCCACGCAGTCACTGGCGCGCGCCACGTACTCGCCGCGCTGGATGAGCCCGGCGTCCGGGGTGTCGCTTCCCGCGTCGGCGAGCGTCGAGGTCGGCACGCGCGTGCCGTACCAGACCAGCAACGTCAGCAGAACCAGGCCGGCCAGGACGACTGCGCCGGCGATTTTGGTGTAGGGCCGTGTGCTCATGGGCAGGTCTTTCCGTCAGGCGGGTTGGCTGAAGGTGTAGCTCGAGAAGGGCATGCTGCGAATGCGCTGGCCGGTCAGCCGCGCCACCGCATTGGCCACCGCGGGCGCCACGGCCGGCAACGGCGGTTCGCCGACCCCGCCCATCTTGGCGCCGCTTTCGATCACCTTGACGTGCACGCGTGCCATGCGCGCGGGCGGCAGGATCGGGTACAGATCGAAATTGCGTCCGCGTGGCTTGCCGTCGACGTACACCGCTTCCTCCACCAGGGCCTGGGACAAGCCCAGCGACACCGCCCCATTCACCTGCGCCTCGACGATGGCCGGGTTCACGATGTTGCCCGGATCGATGGCCTGCCAGATGTCATGTACCTTCACCTGCCCGTTTTCGATGGACACTTCGGCGACCACGGCCGTTTCCGTGCCGAACGGCGAGGCCATGGCCACACCCCGCGCGCGCCGCGAGCCATCCTCGGCGTTGAAGGGGCCGCGCTTCCAGCCGCCGGACAGCTCGGCGACGCTCTGCAGCAAGTGGGTCAGGCGCGGGTTGTCTCGCAGCAGGTGCAGGCGCAGCTCGAACGGGTCCTGCCCGCCTTTGTCGGCCAGCTCATCGAGAAACGCCTCGTAGAAGAAGTCGTTGAGCGAATTGCCCACCGAGCGCCAGTAGCCGAGCACCACCGGGCCTTTGACATAGTTCTGCGCGATGCGCCGGTGCGGGATCGCATAGGACTTGCCAGCCAGGCCTTCGAGCGCCGTCGGGTCGGGCTGGTCGCCCGGTTTGCCGGCGAGCGACTCGGTCGGCCCCTCCGTGGCGCTGACCGCCTCCAGTGCGACGGGCAGGCCCTTGTCGTCCAGCGCGGCGCGGAATTTCACAACCGCCATCGGTCGCAACGCGTCGCGCAGGAACTCTTCCTCGCGGCTCCAGATCAGCTTGATCGGCCGGCCGACCACCTTGGCCAGCTCGATGGCCTGCGGGTACGGGTTGGCGGTCTCGTAGAGAAAGTGCCGACCGAAGAAACCGCCCAGCAACGGGCTATGCAGATTGATCCTGGAGGGGTCGATGGCGGCGCATTTGGCGATATCGGCCAGGAACATGTCCTGCGCCTGGTTGGGCAGCCAGATATCCAGCGTGCCGTCCGGATTGAAACGGGCCAGGGCCGACGGTGGCTCGAGTTGCGCGTGATTGAGGTACTGGTTGTGGTAGGTGGCCTCGACCTTGGTGGTCGCCTTGGTCAGGGTGGCGGCGAAGTCGCCTTCCTTCTCGGCTTCACGTCCCGGACCGGGTTCGTTGGCCAGGCGCTCACGGTAGGCCACCGTGGAGAAGTCCGCCGGCATCACCCGCCCGGTCGCATCGGCGGCGGCCTCCTGCCAGTCCACCTGGATGGCTTCGACCGCGCGCTTGGCGTGCCACCAGCGCTCGGCGACCACCGCCACGGCGCCGGGCAGGCGATGGACCGAATGCACGCCCTTCATCGCCTTGACCTGCGCCTCGTTGCGCAGCTCGCCCACCGTCATTCCCAGGCGTGGCGCGTGCTGCACCGCGGCGTGCAGCATGCCGTCCACCTGCATGTCGATGGAGTACAGGGCCTTGCCGGTGGATTTGTCGTAGGCGTCCAGGCGGCGCACCGGCTTGCCGATCCAGCGGAACTGGGCGGGATCGCGCAGGGTGACGCTGTCGACGTCCGGCACGGGCAGGTCGAGGGCATCCGCAGCCAGCTCGCCGTAGGTCAGCGAGCGCCCCGAAGCCGGGTGCAGCACGCGGCCGGGCTCGGTGGTCAACGCCGCCACGGGGACGTTCAGCCGCGCGCTGGCGGCCTGCAACAGCATGGCCCGCGCCAGTGCGCCGAGGCGGCGCATGGTCGGGTAGCTCATGCGCACCGACATACTGCCGCCGGTGATGCGCATGCCATTCTCCATCACCACGTAGGCCTCGCCGGGCGGCGCGCTTTCGACCAAGAAGGTCGAGGGATCGGCGTCCAGCTCCTCGCCGACGATCTGCGCCATGGCGGTGTAGGTGCCTTGTCCGCCTTCGATGAAGGGGCACAGAAACCGGACGGTGCTGTCCGGGCGTATTTCCAGGAAGGCGCCCACCTGGGTGCCGGCCGCCTTGCTTTCGGCGGCCATCGCCTGCATCCGCGCAGACCCCGAAGGCAGCGCGAAACCGAGCACCAGGGCGCCCGTCACCGTGCCCGAGGCCAGCAGGAAACGCCGGCGCGAAAGGTTGATGGGTTCACCCAGCGGCGAAGCTTTTCTATCGATACGGGCACTCATCAGGCGTTCCCCCCGGCAGGCGCAGCGGGCGTGGCCAGGTTCGCGGCCAGGTCGTGAACGGCGGCCTGGATGGCGTTGTAGGTGCCGCAGCGGCACAGGTTCACCATCGCGGCGGCGATCTGCCCGTCATCGGGCTTCGGATTGTTCTTCAGCAGGGCGGTGGCGGCGACCACCTGGCCGGACTGGCAGTAACCGCACTGGGCGACCTGATGCTCGACCCAGACGGCGACCACGCGCTTGCCCACTTCGTCGGCCTCGATCGCCTCGATGGTGGTGACCTCGCGCCCCACCACCCCGGCCACCGGCGTAACGCAGGAGCGCACCACATTGCCATCCACCAGCACCGAGCAGGCGCCACATTGCGCCAGGCCGCAGCCGTACTTGGTGCCGGTCAGCCCCAGGTCATCGCGGATGACCCACAGCAGCGGCGTGTCGGCTTCGGCGTCGACCTGGTAGGTTTTCTGGTTAATTCGCAATTCCATGGCTCACCTGCTCATCACGATGATGTTATTGGGACTCCGACATTCGAGTGCCGGTAGGGCATCTTGGAAAAGTAGCAGCGGCTACGGGCGGCGCACCTCGACACCCGGTCGCCCGGCCCATAGCGTTACGACCATCATCTACGCAAGGGAAGGCGGCTCGTTAGCACGATTCGCTGGCTGTCTTGCCTAATACTGCCGCTGAGTGGGGCGCTGGAGTCCGCGCTGGCTCGCCAAAGCTTGGAAGCAGGACACGAGATCGGCGCCCTTCGTCGAGACTGACGCGCGGTCTGTGGAGGATCTGGGAGCGGGGGCGACGACGGCGTCGGCCGGTAACGTTCACGCCGCGACTGCCCGGCGCGGGCGACTCAGCCCGATCAGGCTTCGGTTTTCAGAAAATCTACGAATGCGCGAAGGGGCGAAGGCACGTGCCTGCGGTCGTTGTAGTACAGGTAGGGGCCGTCGAATGCCTGCCACCAGTCCTCCAGTACCGGTAACAGCGTGCCCTGCTCGATCAGCGGCCCCAGGTACTCCTCGAAGGTGTAGATAATCCCGACGCCGCCTAGCGCAGCGCCCACTTCCAGATCCTGGGATGAGCTGAGCAGCGGTCCCTGAGGCGGTACGCGTATTCTGGCTCCGTCTTTTTCGAACTCCCATACGCCCAGCTTGCCGCTCTCGAAGCGGTGACCGATCAGGCGGTGATTGAGCAGGTCGCGGGGGTGCAGCGGGGTGCCGTTCTGCTCCAGATAGGCCGGCGCTGCAGCGGCGACGAAGCGTTGTCGACGTGGGCCGATGGGCACCGCAATCATGTCCTTGGCCAGGCTTTCCTCGTAGCGGACGCCCGCGTCGTAGCCGGCGGCGATGACATCGATGAAGGTGTTATCCATCGTCACTTCGATGCTCACCCCCGGGTAGCGTGCGAGAAACGCAGGGACCAGCCTGGGCAGTACGAAACGCGCGACGGGCACCGGTACATTGAGGCGCAGGGTCCCCACAGGGCGCTGCGCATCTTCGTGAAGGTCGCCGAAGGCCGCGCTCATTTGCCCGAGAGCCGGGCGTAGCCGCTCCAGCAGGCGTGCACCGACTTCCGTCGGGACCACGCTGCGGGTCGTGCGGTTGAGCAGCCTGATGCCCAGATCGCTTTCCAACCGGCGGACACCATCGCTGATGGACGAGGCCGACATGCCCCGTTTCTGGGCTGCCACCCGGAACCCACCCGCTTCCACCACCGCGGCGAAGAGTGCGACATCGGTCAGGTTGGGCTGGCGCATGGCGGCTCTCCTAAAAGGAAGAGCGGATTGTACGGTTGAGCGTACATAGCGTCCATTTCAGTACGGCTTATCGGCCGCAATCCAGGGGTTAACAATGCCTCACGTCGACGGCACCGCCTCGTAGCAGTCCGTCCAGAACATTCCCTACGTGAGGATCGAACGATGACTAGTGCAACCCTGCGGATGGATCCCATCAATATCTCCAGCGCTGCCTGGCGCAGAGGCCTCGCCACTATTGGCCTGGCGCTGGGCTGCGTGCTGGACTCCGGCATCGCGAGTGGCCAGAGCCAGCCAGAACCGGATTGGAGCCTGGCAGACATGCCTTCGCAGAGCGGGCGTATCTTCCTGGTCACGGGAGGCACCAGCGGCATGGGCTATGAGGACGCCAAGGCCCTCGCGGCCGCTGGCGCCCAGGTGGTGATCGCTGCGCGCAACCCGCAACGGGGCGATGAGGCCATCGCCCGTATCAAGCAGGAGGTTGCCGGCGCGCAGGTACATTTCGAAGCGCTGGACCTGGCCGATCTGGCATCGGTCCAGGCGCTCGGCGAACGTCTCGGCGCGACCTTGCCGCGCCTCGATGGGTTGATCAATAACGCCGCGATTATGGCGCCTCCGCAGCGCGCCACCTCGGCCGATGGCTACGAGTCGCAACTGGCCACCAACTATCTGGGCCACTTCGCCCTGACGGCCCACTTGCTGCCGCTTCTGCGCAAGAGCGATGGCGCACGGGTGGTGACCTTGTCCAGCATCGCTGCCGCGCGCGGCAGCATCGATTTCGATGACCTGCAATCCGAGCGGTCCTACAACCCTTACGCGGCCTATGCCCAGTCCAAGCTGGCCGGTCTGATGTTCGCCTTCGAACTGCAGCGCCGCAGCGAGGCGCGGGGCTGGGGAATTCGGAGCATCGCCGCGCATCCTGGCGTGGCCGTTACGGAGCTGATCGAACGCGGTCCGGGCCTGGACAGCGAGTTCGGCCGCAACTGGGCCAAGGATCGCGAGCGCTACCACTCCGCTGCCCAGGGGGCGCTGCCGACGCTGTACGCAGCCACCGCCGTCGAAGCGCAGCCAGGTGCCTACTACGGCCCCACGGGCGAGGGAGAAAAGCGCGGTCCTCTGGGGCTGGCCAGCGTACCGGGCGCTGCGAACGACGCGGCGGCGGCCACCCGGCTATGGACGGCCAGTGAACAGCTGACGGGTGTCAGCTACCGCTAAGCCAGGCGAGGAGAGTCATCATGCTGTCAGCCACTCTGGTACAGCGCCTCGGCGCCGCCATCGACGCCGAGCGTCACGAGCTGAAACCTGCGCTGGCGGGGTTCGCGTTGTTTTTCTGCCTGTTCTCCGGCTATTTCATGCTGCGCCCGATTCGCGAGTCGATGGGCATCATGGCCGGTATCGAGAACCTGCAATGGCTATTCACCGTCACCTTCGTGGTCATGCTGGTGGCGGTGCCGTTGTTCGCCTGGCTGAGCTCCCGGGTGCCGCGTGTTCACTTCGTCGATTGGGTCTATGGGTTCTTTTGCCTGAACCTGCTGGCCTTCGCCGGACTGTTTCAGCTCAGCGCTGACAGCGTCTGGCTGGCGAGGGTGTTCTACGTGTGGATTTCGGTCTACAACCTGTTCGTGGTCTCGGTGGCCTGGAGCCTGATGGCCGATGTGTTCGATGGGCGTCAGGCCAAGCGGCTGTTCGCCTTCATTGCGGCGGGCGCGAGCGTCGGTGGCCTGGTTGGGCCGGCGATGAGCGCGCTGCTTGTTGGGGTCATTGGACAATCCGGGCTGGTGCTGCTGGCGGCGGTGCTGCTGGGCGTCGCGCTGGCACTGAAGGTGCCGCTGATGCGCTGGCGGGAAGTCGGTGGCGCCGGCAGACCCGGAGCGTCCGTCACGGAGAGTCCGCGCAAGCCAGTGACGGGCAACCCGTTCAGCGGCCTGACGCGGGTCATGCAGTCGCCTTATCTGTTTGCCATCGCCGTCTTCGTCATCCTGCTCGCCACGGTGACGACCTTTCTGTATTTCGAGCAGGCACGGCTGGTGGCCGAGCGCTTTCCGGACCGCGCTTCGCAGATCAGGGTGTTCGGCATCATCGATGTGATCGTCCAGACCGGAGCCTTGCTGGCGCAGCTGTTCATCATCGGGCGCATCGCTCGGACGCTGGGAGTGCGCATGTTGCTGGCGATCGTGCCGGCGCTGGTCTGCGTGGGCTTTGTCGGTCTCGCCCTGGCCCCTACGTTCGCCATGTTGGCAGCGTTGATGATCGTCAGGCGCATCGGTGAGTACGCCTTCGTCCGCCCCGGCCGGGAGATGCTCTTCGCGCCTCTGGATGCCGAGAGTAAATACAAAGCCAAGGGGTTTATCGATACGGTCGTCTACCGGGCAGGCGACGCCCTTAGCGGCTGGGTGAAAAGTGGCCTGGACATGCTCGGTCAGGGCGTGGTGCCGGTGGCGCTGGTCGGTGCCACCTGCGCCCTTTTGTGGGGAGCACTTGGCTGGTACCTGGGCAAGCAGGCCGACGCGTTAAGCAAGCGCTCGACGTCGGTTCGGTGACCCCCTGAACTTGGGCCTTGTCTCTGAACCCCGGACACCAACGCGATGTGAGGTGCGGGACCACACGGTATTCATTCGATGTGGCCGATCCTTCTTTCCAGGGATGCTGAATTGGAAGAGCTTCCGGCCTTTCGGTGCTATGGCGATCTCATCATGCATGGCGAGGGACTCAGCAGATGAGATCGAGCCTGAATGCCGCCCCCGGCAGTCATCACCCGACAGGGCGGTGATGGCTACCGGGTAGCCCGCGAGACCTAATTGCTTCCCCCGGCCGAAGTGTTGCAGCGCTTTTCGACAGGAGGATCGGGCAAGAATCCGGGACGATCCTGCTACGACCACGGCGTTCCGCAAGGGCAGGCTCTTTCACGCAAAGACCGGGTGTGCACGTCCGCTTTCGAGCACGCCGCTGATGACCAGCAACCCTAAGAGAACTCAGCCATGCGTATTCCAACGTTAGGTGTCACCCGCGCGGCGACCTTGGCCGGCGCACTGCTCCTTGGCGCTTTGCTGCCGGGGCCGGCGCTCGCCAATGCCAGCAGCGACGTCGAGGTCCGCAACAAACAGGCGGTCACCGAGGCGTTCGACCGCTGGGCGGCCGGCGGCACTACCTTCTTTCGCGACATCCTGATGCCCGACGTGGTGTGGACCATCAAGGGCTCCGGCCCCAGTGCCGGTGTTTATCATGGCCTGGACTCGTTCGTGTCCGAAGCGGTTCAGCCTTTCGTTTCACGCCTGTCCACGCCGGTGCGCCCAGTCAGCAAGCAGATCTGGGCCGATGGCGACCACGTGATCATCCAGTGGGACGGTGCCGGCGTCGCCCGTGACGGCCAGCCCTATCGCAACAGCTATGCCTGGATCTTCCACATGCGTGAAGGCAAGGCCTTCGAAGTGACGGCCTACCTTGACCTTCCGGCCTACGACGACGTGCTGCAGCGCATTCCAGCCCCCACGCAGTGACTGACGGCTGACTTGCCATGACCAGAAATAGGCCCGTTGCCGCAAGTGTGGAGCGTAAGAATCCGGGTCTTAGACACGTTTTCGACACGCAAAGAAAAGCCCCTGACTTCTTAGGAAATCAGGGGCGATTCAGGTTAGAGCATTAGCTCGCCGCGACAATGCGCGGCAACAGAGTTTAATTGGAGAACAGATGCCGGCATGGGCCATCAGTGAGATGGCTTTCCATCCTTTGCGAGCAGTTCCTTTGCCATCTCCATTGCTTGCTCGCGTGAAGCAGCTAGAAGCAAAGGGTAGCCCCAGAACTTGGCAAAAACGACTGCGAATGCCCTGAAACCAAGACGTTTTGCCGAGTTGGGTTCGATCATGATCATAGCCAGAACTAACCTACGCAATTCAAGCTTGTGCTTTTTCATCCAGAGTGCAGTGCGTTTCTTCTCTTCCGGCGAGTGCTCATGGTCTTCGGCTGGTGCTGTATCAGTCAAGAGCACGAAGGGCTCCCCTCGCTGCAAGTTGGCCTCGAGTTCGTCGAAGTCCTTCTGCTGATCGTGTCCGGGTTCTTGCGCAAGGCTCATCCAAACCAAAGGGAAGTCAGAACTATTCATCGACATGGCCGGCTCCTTTGCTCTTGATGTGACGCCAGGTGGCCGCAATGGCGAACACGCCGGGCAACGTAATGAAGAACACTGCCGAGAAGGCAACGTGCCAACCGTCGCGCACCCCGTCAGCGATTCCCCCGAGGGTATTCAGAACGACAAGCAGGCTGCCCAGGACCAGCGCAGCACACCGTGCCTTACGGGTTCCGCTCAGCGCGAAAAGCACCGTGACGATCCAGCAGCCATAGAAGGCTGGAAACATCCAGAGTACGCCGGTCTCGAACGTGATCGATGGCGTCGCTGTCTGCGCTCTCACAAAGTCGTTTACGTAGAAGAACAACTGGAAGCTGACAAACAGCACGGCACCAGCGGCTGTCGTCAGCCAGAACAAGGCGACCTTGGTTGGGTTGTGCATGGCCGGGTCTTGGCCAGGCTGTAGCATGGGCTGCAGGGGCATAGGAGTTTTCTCGATAATCAATGGCTATATGTCTAAGCATTTCCAACGGCTGAGGCCTTCGCCTGAGAACCAATCAATACTGGTAGCTCAGCGTCACCATCATGTTGCGTGGTGCGCCATAGCCCACGGTGTCGAAATCGCCCTTTTGTAGCGCGTATTTCTTGTCGAAGACGTTGTTGACGTTGACGGCTACGTTGGTCTGATCCGTGATGGCGTAACGCCCCATCAGCGATACCAGGGCATACGAACTCTGTTCCCCGCCCAACGAACTGGCACCAGTGTTGGGCGCCTTATAGAAGCGACTTTGCCATTTCACGCCGCCGCCGAACGTCAACTTGCTCCACTCTCCGGGCAACTGGTAGGTGGTGAAAAGCTGGGCTGTAGTACGCGGTAGCTGCGAATTCAAGCGGACGCCATCGCCATCCTGCGCCGTGAAATGGGCGATACCTGCGTAGATGTTCCAGCCACGCGTCATCTCGCCCTGCAAGTCCAGCTCGATCCCGCGCGACTTCGTCCCATCCGCGCCTTGATAGGCTTGGGCACCGCCCGGCGTATAGGTCCCACCAACCATCTGTGCCGCGTTGTCCAGCTTGGTCTCAAACAAGGCCACCGACGCATTCAGACCTCCGTCCATGTAGGCGCCTTTGAGGCCAATTTCCGTGGTTTTGCCTTTCGCCGGCGTGAGCACGTTGCCCCTGCTGTCGCGATAGTCGGTTTGCGGATTGAATATCCCCGTGTAGCTCACGTAAGCCGAATAGGTCTTGTCGATGTCGTAGATCAAGCCGGCGTACGGGGTGAATTCACTGCTCTTCTTGTAATGCAACGACGAGTTGCCGGTGACGTCGTCGATCTCGTAGTTGCTGAAGCGGCCGCCGACAATGAGTTTCAGAGGCTCGGCTAGCGAGAACCGGGCTGCGCTGTACACACCGCTCTGCTTGATCCGGGTGCGGGTCGGTATCCGCGCCATGGCATCGAAATCAGGACGGGGAAAGGCGGGACTCAGATCATAGACATTGACCGGCACCAAGCCCGCGTAGAACGGCGCGATGTCATCCTGGCTAGCCTTACGACGCGAACTCGTCGCGCCTACCACCAGGTCATGCTGGCGACCGAGCAGCTCGAAGGGGCCGCTCGCCATCACGTCGAAGGTGTTTTGACGGCTGTGACCTTCGGACGCCAGCGCTACCGGATAAGCCCCGGAGGGGAAAAAGCCCAGTCCTGTAGCGCGATCGGGCTGACCCACCAGGCCGAGCAGCTCGGCATCGAAATCGGTGCGGTACTGGTTAGCCACGGTCCTGAGTTTCCACCCGTTGTCAAAGCGATGCTCGATCTCGGCAAACGCCGTCTTTAGGGTGTTATCCCAATAGCTCCAGTCCTGCGCGTAGTTCTTGGAGCGCGAATACTCAGCCTGCGTGCCGTCGCTGAACCAGAGCGGCAAGCCACCCCAGGTCGAGCCTTGCGGGGTGATGTCCTGGTAGTCATAGCCCAGGCTCACCGTCGTGTCTGGTGTCAGATCTGCCTCGATGATGCCGTAAAACGACTTCCTCTCCGGCTTATAGCCATCGAGGTACGAGTGCCCATCCTGATACGTCCCTACCAGGCGCGCACGGATGCGACCGTCCTCGGTCAACGGCATCGAGACATCGCCCATGCCTCGGTAGGTGTCCCAACTCCCAGCCCCAAGCGAGGCGGCGGCCGAGAAGTCTCGGGTCGGCCGTTTGCGCACTAGGTTGATGGCGGCCGAGGGATTACCGGTACCGGTCAGCAAGCCGGAAGCGCCGCGCACGACCTCGACACGATCGTAGAACGCGGTATCGAGAGATCCGATGCCGCTCCCATTGACGATGTCGCCGACGACGGTGGGGATGCCGTCGTACTGAACGTTGTTGATCAAGAAACCACGCGAATAGAAACTCGTTCGTTCGCTGTCGGACTGGTACGACGAAATGCCCGCGGTGTTGTCCAGCACGCTCTGCACCGAATTCAATTGCTGGTCGTCCATGCGCTGGCGCGTGATCACCGTCACCGCTTGCGGCGTCTCCTTCAACGACAGCGGCAGGCGCGTTGCCGCCGCCGTCTCGCCCGTGGTGTAAGAGCCAGTACCTTCGGTGGTCGCCGTATCCATGCGCCCCGTTACGGTAACGGCCGGCAAGGCTATCTCCTCTTGAGTGCTCCCTCCTGCCTTGGTTTTTTGGACCTGCGCTGACTCGGCCGCGACTGCGCCCTGCGCGCTAATGAGAACTGCCGCAGCAACTGCCGAGCCAAGCACGGTACGAGGCACGCTTCTCATGGCGCCCTTGTACTGCTCGCCCAGATGAAGATAGGCGGCGTGCTCTGTGCACAGATCAATTGGCCAACGGGACTTCCCAGCAGTTTTGATAGCAGACATCAACAATACTCATTAGTATTTAGATGCCGCATTTAACAATGGTGGCAAAGAGGTGTCATGGCGAAATCAGGCCAGATTGTTATTCAGTTAGGCCAGGCACGATGCCATCTGGGCGCGTGACCAGCTTTCATTGAAGGCCTGGCAGTGCGTAAACACCTGCAGCCGCTGGCATCCGAGAAGGCTTTTGCTCTCGGCTAGAGGAAGCAGCTCTCACCATCAGCAGGACGTATCCGAAATGCTGGCAACTCTGCAAGGAAGGACCGCAGGAGATGGAGGGTAGTCAGTGATCTCGAGCCAAGACCGCCTGATCCCCTCAGGAGGATATTTCATTGGGGAACATGATCCCGGGCACGGAAGCAGGCTCCACGCCGCTGGTGCGATCAGAGAGGTATCGCGCCGGAGGTTTGCCCACTGCCTTGCGGAACATGGTCACGAACCCGCTGGCGTTTTCGTACCCCAGCTCTAATGCTACCGCTTGCACGCTTTCGCCCTTCGTCAAACGTTGAAGTGCAAGGATCACATGCAGCTGCCGACGCCAGCCCCCAAAGCTCATTCCAATTTCATGCAGCAAAAGACGGCTCATGCTTCGCTCGCTCATGCCAATTCGAGTAGCCCAATCGGCCTTGGAGGTTTTGTCCGCAGGGTCGGCCAGCATCATTTCCACGAAGCGGCGCAATCGGGGATCGCGCGGCATGGGCAGATGCAAGTCTTCCACCGGCGCCACCACCAACTCATCGAGCAGCGTGGCAATCAACCGGTCTTCCCGCCCCCCCTGCGCGTAAAACTCAGGAAAACCGGCCGCCCTCATTAGCAACTCGCGCAGCAATGGCGATACCGAAATCGTGCAACAGGTTTTCGGAAGATCCGGTGCGGCGTCCGGCTCGACGAACAGGCAATAACATTCCGTTTCACCCGCCCCCTGCGCCGCGTGCGGCAAGTCTCCCGGTATCCAAATGGCGCACTGCGGCGGCACGATCCAGACACCGTGTTCAACTTCGCAGTTGAGAATGCCGCGTAGGGAGTAGATCAGTTGCGCCTTGCGGTGCTGATGCCTCGCATTTTCCCAGTCCTTTGTCACCGATGTGGCACTTAACGCCACAACGGGGCGCGAGACGCTATCGACGTCCCAAGGCACTGTTAGATCGGAGATTGCGATGCTAGACATGTTGTCTCGTAGAGCCTCGGATGGAAGATGAGGCTTTGGCCTAATCGGAAAATACTATGACCAACCTGCTCAATAACGTCTAGCCATTCCTTACGCCCGAGGCCTGACTACCAGGAGGGGAGAGGCCAATTTTCTTGGCGACGGACAACCCGTTCCAAGGTCCTCGCACGCTGGATTTTGTTCCACCAATGTTTGGGTCAAATAGCGGGCTTCAGAGGCAAATTCAACCTGAGCAACATCGAATTACTCAAGTAGTACTTTCACGAGGCCTGGATTAGGCCCAGAGACAGGAACGATCTATTGAAGGTACTTGGACAGTGACTGCTTCTGGCCGATTGCGGACCTTCTCGAGAGGCGGCTTCCGGCCAATAGCTGTCGGTAGAGATCGGCCTGTTATGACCCTCAAAAGCGCCGGCTCTGCCTCCATAACCTTCACAACAATAGCCTTGTGGTCATTTCTGAAACCGCGCCACCTGTTCATGTAGCCCTTTGGCTAGTTGGGTCAGCTTTTAACTGGCAATGCGGGTGGTAACGGCGCTGCCGGCGGAGTCCGATGCGCTGTCGCGAATGCTCATCAGGTTGCGGTCCACTTCACGGGCCACTTGCGCTTGCTGTTCCGATGCGCTGGCAATCACTAGGTTGCGTGCACTGATCTGTTCGATGCTGACGGTGATCTGCTGCAGCGCGTCGCCGGCGCTGCGGGCCATTTGCAGTGTGGCATTGGCGCGTTCGCGACTGCCTTGCATGGCGCCCAAGGCATGGCCGGTGACGCTGCTGACTGAGGCCATCATCTGTTCGATTTCGCCGGTCGATTGCTGAGTGCGGTGCGCCAGCGCGCGCACCTCGTCGGCCACTACGGCAAACCCACGGCCGGCTTCCCCGGCGCGCGCGGCCTCGATGGCGGCGTTAAGGGCTAACAAGTTGGTCTGCTCGGCAATGGCGCGAATTACATCGAGCATGCGTCCGATACCTTTGACGCTGGTTGCCAGGTCGTGGACCCGGGCGCCGGCCTGGGTCACTTCATCGGCGAGTTGGGTAATTGAGTGCAGGGTATTGTTTACCTGCAGTTGCCCGGCGCGGGTGGCGCTATCACGGGTTTGCGAGGCTTCGGCGGCACCGCGTTACGCGCCACTTCATCGACTGCCGTGGCGGCTTGTTCCAGCTCGGCGTTTTGCGTGTGCAGGGTACGGGAAGCGTCTTCGGTTATCTGTTGCAGATGGTCGGCGGCACCACTCAGTTCGCCAGCTGAGACGGACATCTGGTGCAGGGTCTGGCGCAGGTTGTCTTGCATGGCGCTGAGCGCTTGCAGCAGTATGCACGGCAATCTGCCGTGTCAGCTCACCGGCGGCTACCGCGCGGGCGATGCTCAGCGCCTCGGCCAGCGGTTGCAACAGGCTACGGGTGTAGAGCACGGCCAGTAGCAAGGTGGCCAGGGCTGCGCCCACCAGTGCGATGACAATGCCGAACACCGCCGAGGCGCGCGCGTATTGTGCTTACTCGGCGGCCTGCTGGTAGTTGGTCAGGTATTAGGTGCCCAGGGCTTCGGCGCTGATAGCCAGTTGCGGGGCCTGGTTATCGATGGGGCCATTGAGGGCGGCGACAGCCTCGTCGAGTTTGCCGGCGGCGGCCAGCTCGATCACAGCCTGACGGGCCAGGCCAAAGGCCTGCGCATTTTGTTGGTAGCGCTCGAACAAGCTACGTTCTTCGGGCTGTTGCAGGTTTTGCGCTAGCGCATCCTGCAGGCGCCGCGCTTCGGCGAGGGTCTGTTGTAGCCCGGCCTGGTTATCGCGCAATGCCGTGGGGTTACGTAGCACCACCATGCGAAAGGTCATGACCCCGGCGCGGTTCATGGTTTTATTCAAGGCTTCCAGGCGCAACAGGCTGGGTACCCAATGCTGATCAATAATGTCGGCTTGTACGCTCAGGCGGTGCACGCGCTCCAGAGCGCACAGACCCAGCAACAAGACAATCAAACCGATCAGGCCAAAGCTCAGCGCCGAGCGCGGTGCCAGTTTGAGGTTACGCAGTACAGTCATGGCAACTACCTCTATGCCGTACCTCGAAGCTGCTGCCTCGAGGCGAAGCAAAACCCGCGCAACCTGGCTTGTGGCCAGACTGTGCGGGCCTCTTGCAGCGCGCGGTTAAACACCGCCCAGTGTTCGTGGCACTGGGCAGTGGCATGCACGTGCTGGTGCATGGCCGGGGCGCCGTTGCTTTCCGAGACCGGCACCTCCATTCCGACTTCCTGTCCTCTCTTGCGAGAGTGAATTCGGCTTAGGCGACCTTGGCGGCCGCCTCGGCTCTGCGTTGCAGACGCTGCGGCGCGGTTTCGCGCAAAAACAGCGCCACCACCAAGCCGAGCGCCACGCCACCGAGGGCCAGGTACAGGGTGTTTTCGATGCCATGGTGCTGAGCGATAAAACCGGCCAGCGCCGGCGCCACACCGCCGCCAAAAACCTCACCAATGCCAATTACCAGCCCGGTGGCGGTGGAGTTGAGGGCACCCGGCACCGACTCCGCCGTGAGCGGCCCGACCGTCATACATATCATGCTGAAGTTGAAAAAGGTGGTGGCAAACAGCAGCGCAAACAGCTGCACAGGATCAGCACCGGTGCGGCTCAATAGCCAGATGGACAGCCCTGTGGCCACGAACGACAACAGCACCACCGGCTTGCGTCCAACGCGGTCCGAAAGCGCCGGCATCACCAGTTGACCGAGAAACCCACCCAGGCCAATGGCCGACATGACAAAGCCCATCTGCTGCACTTCAAGGTGCAGGTAGTCCATGAGGTAGTTGGGCATCATCACGGTCAGCACGAACAGGCTGGTGAGCATGCAGAGCATGCCAATGATATTGAGCGGCACATTCCGGTAGCGCAGGGCCGCCAGCCAGGAGCCTTTGGGCGCCGGCTCGCTGCTAACGGCAACGGCGGGCACGGTCTCTTTCAGCGTGCGGTACATCACCCAGGCGAGAATAAAACCGGGCAACGAGACGATCACAAACACCCAGCGCCACGACGGCACCACGAGCAGCAATTGCGTGGCAATGATCGGCGCCAGACCCAGGCCGATGATGGGAAAGAACGCCTGCTGAATGCCGATGTTCAGGCCGCGCCGTGACGGGTGCGACGACTCGGCCGTGGCGGCAATGGCGTTGGGCGTAAACGCGCCTTCGGAAATCCCCATCACCGCGCGAATCACCAGCAAGGCACCGACGCCGGTGGCGAGCCCCGAAAGACCGGCCAGCAGGGAGAACAGCAGCACCGAGGGAATCAGCACCTTGCGCCGGCCGATACGGTCAGACAGGCGCCCCATAAAGATCGAGGAAACACCCCAGGCAATCGCCAGCGCGGCGGAGATATTGCCCAGGTCCTGATAGTTCAGGTTGAGGTCTTTCATCATTACCGGAAACAGCGGCAGGATGATAAAACGGTCCAGCCCGACCAGGCCGAAGCCCAGCGCAAGCATGGCGACGGCGGCGTATTCGTAGCGGGCATTCCATTTGTTGTTGTCAGTGGACATGGCCAGGCTCCGGTTAGAAGTAGAAGAGGGTTTCGATCATGGCGCCGAGGCGATCGCTGTCACGGCCGTTGCCATAGGGGCGGTCGTGTTCACGGGCATCGAACCAGTCGTAACGCAGTTCTGGGCGAATACTGATGTGGCTGTTGATGTCGTAGCGAAAGCCCGCCGTGATGGCGTTGAAGTCACCCCGTGCACCCTGGGTGGTGGGGAATTGCACGAAACCGTCGGGGTCGCTGAAGTGCTCGCCGCGCACGGAAAAGCTCAGGTCCGGCTGGATCTTGTAGGTCACCGTCGCGTTGGCGCCCCACCACTTGGCACCGTCAAAACCCGGGCCGGTGACGATGTCGATGGTGCTGGCTTTGCCATCGCCGTCCTGGTGGCCGTACACCAGCTCGGCGCCTATCGACCAGTGCTCGTCGAACTGGTGCCAGCCGTTCAGATCGTGGTGTTGCTTGAACTGGTTACTTGACGAGATCAGGCGGTTCATCGGCGCCTGCACATCGCTGGTGCTGTCGTTTTGCTCGTTGCCCGCGATGAATTCGTAGTCGATCCAGGTGCTCATGTCCGGGCTGCGCCAGCGCAACGCACCCAGCACCGAGGTGCTTTCGTTGTTGTCGCGGATGTTGTCCCAGCCGCGTACCGGACCCAACTCGATGCCCAGTATCCCGTTGTCATTGTTCATCACCCGACTGCCGAACAGCGCGCCGGCCACGGTGCCGGGGCTGGAGACAAAGGCGTAGGTTTTGCTGGCGAAGGGGTTGCGGGCAGCACGAATATTCGGCGGAATTTCATAGCCCATGGCTGGGCCGAATACGCCGGCCATCACGGTAACGCCGGTCGCCCAAGGCACATAGGCGGTGGCGGCGATATTGGGAATGGCCAGGAAGCGTTTTTTATCCCGCGCGGCTTTTGCGGCGTCCTGTTCGTTGATGTCCCAACCCATATCCCAGCCAAAGGTGCGGGCGAACTGGGCGTTGCGACCGTAGTTGGTTTCGAAGGTAAAACCGATGTCGGCTGCCTCCGCTTTCGGGCCGGGGAGGGGGGTGATGCGGGGAACGAACGGGGCTTTCAGCGGCTTGTCGATAAACACATGAAAGCTGCCGAATTCCAGTCCTTCATCGGACAGGCCGGTGATCGGCAAGTTACTGGTGCCGTCTTCGCGTTCATCGCTGGTGGAGCGGTTGTTTCGCGAGTAGCCAATGTCGATCAAGCCCGACACGGTGATGCCGTAGTCGCGCTCCAGGGTTTCACCAAAAACGCTTTTGAACAGTGTGCCTTCGCCCGGTACCACCGCCTCGCCAGCATGAGCGTCGACAATTGCCAGGGCGGCCAAAACCGCACCAAGCGTTTTTACCTTGATGTTGTGCATGGGTCTTCTCTTCTTTTGTTGTTGTTATCGAATCAGGCAAGGAGCGCCGCGCGGCGCCCCGTTACCGGTACCACTTACTTACAGATAGAACGCTGTTGTGGGCGTGTTAAAGGCCCCCGGCCATGGCGTGGACCGCCGCCGAACTGCCGCTGACGCCGCTTTGGCCAAGGCCCAGGCCATTGCGCAAGGCATTGACCAGCTCGGGCAGCTCGTCGCGCTGGCTGATCCCGCCGTAGATATAGAAATCCGGGCGGACCAGCACGGCCTGCAGCCCTTCGGCGGCAAAAAAGTCGTGGTACTTGCCCGACACATCGCGGCAAGTACCGGCGCCGCCGTCGCGCGACAAACGAATGCTGCGCACGCCAACGCGGTCGAGGAAGGCGCGCTGTTCGGTGCTCAGCACCTGCAGCGGGTCGTCGCCAACGCTGATCAACTGGAAGCCGCGGCCGAAGGCTTCGTCAAAGCGCAGGGTGCGTTGGTCCACTTCAATATTGCCGTGCACGCTCAGGATGCCTGCCGTGCCCGCTGGCAGACCACTGCGGGTTTTGTAGATAAGGCCGTCGACCAGTCCTGGGAAGGGCGGCAGCGGCGGCACATTGCCGGACAGGAACGCGGCATCGCGCTCGGCGGCGGCGACCGGGTCGGCCACGCAGACCACTTTGCCCATTTCCACCGAGGCGTCGATCACCGCGCGAATCTGCGGTTTGCGTTCCGGGGTGTAGCCTTCGAGCAGGCTGGGCGCGCAGGTGCCTTTCAGAATCAGGTCCAGGCGCCAGGACAGGTTCCACGCATCACGAATGCCCGAGCACATGCCCTGGCCCATGAATGGCGGCATCAAGTGCGCGGCATCGCCGGCAATCAACAGGCGCCCGCGGTGCCAGGTTTCGGCAATGCGTGAGCGGAACTGGTACACCGCGTGGCGCACCAGGGTGGCGGTTTGCGGGTTGACCCAAGGGGCCAGCAGCTCCCACACCTTGTCGGTGCTTTGCAGGTCTTCGAGGGTTTCGTGCGGCAGGCGCATAAACTCCCAGCGCCGGTAACCCGGGCCGCCGGGCACCATGGTGGTGGGGCGTGCGGGGTTGCACCATTGGCCAATGTCGGGCACATCCAGCTCAACCCCAGGCTTGGGTTGCAGGTCGACCACCAGCCAGTCTTCTTCAAAGCCCAGGTCATGCCATTCGATGCCCAGCTCGCGGCGAATAATGCTGTTGGCACCGTCGGCACCAATCACATAGCGAGCGAGCACCACCTGTTCTTCGCCAGCGGGCAGGCCATCGATGGCGGTGCGGCGCAGGCGCAATTCGGCGAAGTCGTCATTCTGCGCGATGCCCAGCACTTCAAAACCCTGATGCACATCGACGTTGCCGATGGACTTGGCTTTGGCATCCAGAATCGCTTCCAGCGACGGCTGGTTGAACAGGTAACCGAACGGGCCATCGCTGATCGACTCGGCCGACCAGTCGATTTCCACCAGCACTTTCCAGTCGGCGTTGAACCACTGGTAGCAGGCCGACGGTTGGGAGATAGCGTCCAGTTCGCTGCCCAGGCCCATCAGGCGAAACACGCGGCGAATCTCATGGTCATGGAACACCGCGCGGGGCAGCGGGTAGAGGGTTTGCCAGCGCTCATACACGGCCACGCTATAGCCCATGCGCCCGAGCAGAATGGCCAGGGTCTGACCCACCGGGCCATAACCGACAATCGCGACATCCAGCATTTTATTGTTGTTCATGCGAAACCTCGTCTTTCAGTAGACCAGCCGATCCCGTTGCACCTGTGCAGCACAGGCGCCGGAGCGGTAATTGGATAGCGGCGCCTTGGCGCTAAGGTCGGGGGGGCGGTTCGATCGCTTCGGTGTTGAAAATGAAGTAGTCGGGCACGGCAGGGCCCCACAGGTACAGCGAGCTTTCCGGTGGAAAGTCGCCGGCGGGCCATTGGCTGCCGGCGTCGATGTAGTCCATGTGCGCCGAGTACTCGCAGAACGAACCCCACGGGTCACGCACGTAATGGAAGTAGTTCGAGCCCAGGCAGTGGCGGCCAGTGCCCCAGCCTTCGACGTAGCCGGCGGCGGCCATTTGCGCGGCGCCATTGCCAACGGAGTCGATGTCATCGACTTCCCACGCCGCATGGTGAAACCCTTTCGCACTGCTTTTGCAGAACGCCACCAGATGGTGGTCGCAGCCGTGCGGGGCGTGGGTAAAGGCGATGATGTCTTGCGAGTGGTCGGAGAGCTTCAGGCCCAATGCCTGTTCATAGAACGCCACGGCACCGGTGACGTCCGGGGTGAACAACAGCACGTGGGACAGGCGGCGCGGGCGTACGGTTTGCACATCGGCACGGGTGCCGGTACCGCGGATGTGGGGCGCTTTTGGGGAGGCTACGGCGCGGCTGTTCGGCATGTGCTTGTCGCCGACGCTCACCTGCACCAGGTTGCCGTCCGGGTCGTGAAACCAGAAGCCTTCACCGTTGCTATCCACCAGCGTCATACCACTGTTTTCGACCTGCTGACGCAGGGTGGCGAAGTCGGCGGCGAAGCAGTGGAAACTGATATAGGCCAGCGACTTGCTCGCGGCCGGCAGCACGCGGGTCCAGATATGGCCATCGCCGGCAACCAGCTGCAGTTCTTCGCCCAGGTCACGCACGTCCAGGCCAAAGCTTGCAAAGAACTGTCGCGCCTCGGGCAGCGAGGGCACGTTCAACGCGTAATGATCGATCGAATGCACGGCACTCATGATCACCTCCAGTTATTTTTGTTCTAGTCGAAGCCCCGGAGCGGGGGGCTTCGCTTTTTTTGTTTTGCGGGCGTTGATTACGCCTCGTCGACGATCGGGTTGACCAGGCTGCCGATGCCTTCAATCGACACCTCGACCACGTCACCCGCTTTCAGGTACACCTTCGGGTTCATGCCAAAGCCCACGCCTGCCGGGGTGCCGCTGACGATCACGTCGCCTGCTTCCAGGGTCACTGCCTGGCTCAGCGTGGCGATGATGGTGGCCACGTCAAACAGCATGTCAGTGGTATTGGCAGCCTGCACCACCTTGCCGTTTACCTTGGTTTGCAGCAGCAGGCCTTTGCCACCCGGCGGCAGTTCATCGGCGGTGACCAGGTCGGGGCCAAACGCGCCGGTGTCATCGAAATTCTTGCCCACGGTCCATTGTGGCGAAATGAACTGGTACTCGCGCACTGAGCCTTCGTTGAACAGCGCGTAACCGGCCACGTGGTCCAGCGCCTGTTCCTTGCTGATATGCCGACCACCGCTTTTCAGGACCACGGCCATCTCGCCTTCGTAGTCAAGGGTGTCGGAAATGCGTGGGCGAATCAGCGGTTTGTTGTGCGCGGTCAGGCTGCTGTTGAAGCGCGGGAACAGGGTGGGGTAGTCCGGCTGCGCGTACGGTGACTCTTTGGTGTGGTCGGCGTAGTTCAGGCCTACACAGATGATCTTGCCGGGCTTGCGCAGCAGCGGCAGGTAATCCTGCTCGCCAATTTCAGCCACAGGGCCGCTGGCGGCGTTGCCGTAAGTGGTCAGGTCGACGCCACGGGCGAGCAACGATTCCAGGGTTTCTTCGCCAACGATCTTGACGCCTTCGGCAGTACGAACGCCCAGAACGGCGCGACCTTGATGGTTGAAATACACATAACGCATGGCATTGACCTCTTGTGGTACGCGGCGGGCGCTGGGGCCGCCACTTGTTTTCTTATTGCTCCGCCAGAGGCAGAGAGTGGAGCAAAACTAATCCTCTTAAAATATAACGTCAAATGAAAAATATATATTATGTAGATTTTCGATAAAGAACTGGATGTGTATGATTCTCCACAGCCGCGATTGCCATGAGATACCGATGAACACTCAGCACAGCTGGACCGAGCCCCTTGAGGCCGCCGACAAACGCACCATGGCCTCCCAACTGGAAGCCCGTGTGCGACAAGACATCATCAATGGCAAACTGGCCCCCGGCAGCCGGTTGCGCCTTAAAGAGTTGGCGGAGTCCTACGATGCCGGCGTGATTCCCTTGCGCGAGGCGCTGTCGCGTTTGGCAGCAACCGGTTTCGTCACCTCGGCGGATCAGAAGGGTTTTAGCGTCGGGCGTATTTCCGCCGAAGAAATCCAGGACATCACCCAAGCCCGCCTGCACATCGAATGCAAAGCCCTGGCGCTGTCCATCGCCAATGGCGATGTCGAGTGGGAAAGCCGAGTGATTGCCGCGCACCACCGGCTTGATCGTTTACCGTTGGTGGAAGGCCCGGACCGGCTGCTGCGTCCGGACTGGGAAAACGCCCACGAGGCGTTCCACGCGGCGCTGCTATCCAACTGCGGCTCGTCCTGGTTGCTGCGCTTTTCCAATATGTTGCGAGACCAGACCGCGCGTTATCGAGTGCTGTCCATGCACTACGTCGACAGCGCCGATCGCGACGTGCCGCACGAACACCGGCAATTGCTCGACGCCGCGCTGGCCAAGGACATCGACACCGCCTGCGCCTTGCTCGCCGAGCATTACCAGACCACCACGCTGAATGTGCTCAACCACGAACTGCTGGGCAAGGCGTGGCGCTGAGCGCGTTGGGCTGACTTACCCGGTGGCGCTGCTTCCGTCATCAGCCGCTGAGGGCGCCGGCGTTTGCAGGTAGGCCTTGGAGAAGGCCACGGCCTCATGGGCCTTGGCGTTCTCCACGCCGAAACCACGCAACACCATCAAGATCACCGCGTCGATATAGCCCTCGGGATCGTCGACGGCGCGCTGATTGATGCTGCGCACCCCTTCAAGCGTTGCGCCGATCAACGCATCCACGGCGGCCTGCATCGAGGGCAGATCCAGCACCCCTGCGCGGCGGCCGGCGTCCAGGTCGGCGAACACGTACTTCAATAAAATCGACTGGTCCTGCACCAGGTCCGCGCGCAGGAAAAACGCCGCCCAGCGCCGATCGGTGTGCGAGCGCCGCAAGAACAGGCGCATCGCCGTGCTGATGCGTTCCAGCGGGTGGGTGAGCACGTCATACACCGGCAGGATATGCAGGGTCATGCCATCGGTGGCGTCCTGGCCAATCGCCGCCAGGGCTTCTTCCAGCGACGCAAAGTGTTTGTAAAACGCCCCTCGGGAAATCTGCGCGGCCTGCGCCACGTCTTCGATGGTCACCGAAACCTTGGTCGGGTCGGCCAGCAAGTCCATGGTCGCGGTCAGTATTCGCGTGCGCATGGCATCGCGTTTGCGCCGGGCCGTCACGCTTCGGTGATCTTCCCCAGCCTCGAGCCCGTGGCTCTGTTCAACCGTACTGTCCATTGAGTTATGCCTTTTCGTATCCGCGTACCTACCCGGATAGATTAATTTATATCTTTACTAAAAAAATATATTTCCATTAGTATCGAAATCGTCATCGTGACGTTTTCGTCACTATTGTGTCAGAAGCTCATCCAATAATCTCAATAACAGGAAAAGCCATGAACTCCATCCTCCCCGCTGTGGCCGTCAATTCCCCGTTTGATCACAGCGCCCTGATCACCCGCGCTACAGGGCTTGTGCAGACCTTGCGCTCGCGCACCCGTGAAGTCGACGAGCTGGCGCGTCTGCCCGACGCCACCGTGGCCGATCTCGACGCTATCGGCGCTTTCGACCTGATGATTCCACGCCAGCACGGCGGCCAGCAAACAAGCATCAGAACCTATATGGAAGTGGTCAGCGAGATCGGTCGCGGCGATGGCTCTGCCGGCTGGGCCTGCGCGCTGATCAATATCTGCAACTGGATGCTCGCCACCTTGTACCCGCAGTCGGTCAGCGACCCCATCTTCGCCAGCGGCGCCAAGGTGCGTACCAGCGGTGTACTGTCCCCGCGCGTGGCCAAGGTCAAGCGCCAGCCTGGCGGCATCCTTATCGAAGAAGGCCTGTGGGGTTTTAACAGCGGCGTTTACCACGCCCAGTGGGACCTGCTCGGCATCCCGATCGTCAACGAAGCCGGTGATACCGTCGACCAGGGCCTGGCGCTTATTCCAATCGAGGACGTCACCCTGCTGCACGACTGGGACACCATTGCCCTGCGCGGCAGTGGCAGTACCTCGGTATCGGTGAGAAACCTGTTCGTTCCCGATGAGCGCATTGCCTCGGTATCCAAGGCTATCGTCGGCGACTACGCCTCCACCCACCTGCACGGTGAAGCGCTGTACCGCGGGGCGTTTATCCCGCTGCTGGCGATCATTCTGATTTTCCCGGCGTTGGGCGTTGCCAAGGCCGCACTGGAAACCTTCCTCGCCAAACTGCCGGGGCGCGGCATTCAGTACACCTGGTACAACCAGCAGGATGAAGCGGCGGTCACCCATCTGCAGCTCGGCGAGGCCTCGGCCAAGCTGGATGCCGCTCGCCTGGTGGTGGAGCGCTGCGTCGACGAAATCGATGCGCACGCGGCGAGCGGGGTGGAGATGGACGTGCTGATGCGCGCGCGCATTCGTCGCGACACGGGTTACGCCAGCCAACTGATCTGGGAGGGTGTGGACATATTGGCCACCGCCAGCGGTGGTTCCCTGGCCGGCGCCGGCAACCCCTTCAACCGCCTGTGGCGCGACGCACGTATCGCCAATCTGCATGGGGTGGTCTGCACGTCCACCAACCTGGAACTGTTTGGTCGAATTCTGTGTGGCAAAGAGGCCAACACACCACTGGTGTGACTGCACACCGAGGCCGCGGCCAGGGGCACTGGCCGCCAGGCATTCCCATGGAGAACGAAATGACTACTGCACACAACGACGCGGCCAAATTCCGCCGCGTGATGGGCCGCTTTGCCACGGGCGTGACCGTGGTGACCTATGAGCGCGAAAACGAGCCAGCCGGGATGACCGCCAATGCATTCCTCTCCGTTTCACTGGAGCCCCAGCTGATTCTGGTCTCGATCAAAAACCAATCGCGCTTTTGCCAACACATCAAGCAAGGCGACTGCTACGGCGTGAATTTTCTAACTGAACAGCAAGAGCACATCAGTGGCCACTTTGCCGGGCGTGCTGTCGAGGGCCTGACCGTCGCCATGGAGACCGTCCAAGGCGTGCCGATTATTGCCGGCAGCCTGGCGCACATCGTGGCGCGGGTGGTACAGATTCACGCGGCCGGTGATCACCAGTTGTACATCGGTGAAGTGATCGAGCTGGTGGAAGCCGAGCAGGCCAAGCCGCTGCTGTTTTTCTCGGGCCAGTACGGGAAATTGCACGCGGCTTGAACCACCGTTGGCGGCGTGCTTGGAAGCGAGCGGACGAGTCGATCAACCACGTTCGCTTCTGGCCGCCGCAAAACGTATCAAGCGCTTGTGGCGAGCCATACCCTTCACGGCTTTGACTAACGCGGTAGCGACCCATGCTTGAGTTCCACAACGTCAGCGCGTTCCAGCAAGACACCCAGGTGCTGGAAGGATTTTCGCTCACCATCAAGGCCGGGGAGCGGGTGGCGATACTCGGACCCAACGGCGCTGGAAAAAGCACCGTACTCAAACTGATTGGCCGCGAAATCTACCCGGTGGACAAGCCTGGTAGCCACTTCAAGCTGTTCGGCAAAGAGACCCTGCCCATCTGGGAAGTGCGCAACAAAATCGGCTTTATGTCCCAAGGCTTGCAAGACGACTACACCCCCTACACCAAGGTACTGGACGTGGTGGTTTCCGGCTTCTTCGGCGCCGTTGGCCGTCACGACCACCTCACTCCCAGCGCTGAACAAATCGCCAGTGCTCAAGCCATTTTGCAGGTGGTTGGAATGGCGGACTGCCAAGACGCGATGTTCCAGCGCCTGTCCGCCGGGCAACAGCGTCGCCTGCTCCTGGCCCGGGCGTTTATTCATCAGCCAGAACTGCTGATATTCGATGAACCTACCAACCACCTCGACGTGGGTGTCAGCAAAACCATTCTTGATTTGATGCGTGCGTTTTGCCGCGACTCGCGGGGCGTGATCGTCACCACTCACAACGTCACTGACGTCATCCCGGAGATCGACCGCGTGATTCTCCTGCAACGTGGCCGGATCCTGCTGGACGGCCCCAAGCACGAGGTCATGACCAACCAGAACCTCTCCGAGCTTTACCAGGCCGACCTGCGCGTTGAACACGACCGTGGCTGGTATCACCTGCGGTACGCCTGATCGGAGGGCGCCAATCGCGGGCTGCCTATTTTTCCGGAGTGGGAGTTACCCCATGGCACTCGGCGACTATCCAGTCATGGATGATTTCTACCGAGTGATTACCTGCGGGTTTGCTCGATTTCATCTTGTTGCCTGTCGTGAACGACCGCAATTGGCCGGTTTCTGCCAGTTACTACCGTCTGCTTTACGGTAATTGGCACAAGTCAGCGTATCGAAACGAACTTTCCGTCCCGATTTTCCTTGATAGCTGACATCGAAAGATTGCCGGTGGCAGCTTCCTTAATGTGCTCGCTCCACCAAGCCATCATCGGGCGCCTGCGCTCGATTTAGTCTGCCCGGTTGTAAGCGCTGCGAACCAGGTCCTTATCGACGTGGGCAAGCGCCACCTCCATCAGTCCAGGATCCCAGCCATGCTCGTTGAGGATGGTGCTGGCCATGGAGCGCATGCCATGGCTTACCAGGCGCCCTTCGAAGCCCATTCGCTTCAGCGCCATGTTGGCTGTCTGGCTGTCTGGCTGTCTGGCTGTTGCAGTGGGTGCGAGGGTTCCGGTCCGCGGGGAACACATACTCCCGGTAGCCACTGTAGGGCTTGATTGCTTCCAGAAGCGCAAGAGCCTGTTCAGTGAGCGGGATAATGTGGGTGCGCCGCTTCTTCACGCGCTCAGGCGGGATCGTCCAAATCATCTTCTCGATATCTATGTCCTCCCAGCGGCGGTTGCGGCTTCTGCTGGGCGCGTCATGGTGTGCAGCTGCCATTCGATCAGGCAGCGGGTCGTCCTTTTTATGCTGGCGTTGGCAACTGCCACCATGAGCTCTTTCAGCTCATCGGGGGGCAGTGCCGCCATGTTTTTCTTTTTCGGTTTTTTGAAGACGGAGCGGATCCCGCTGAGCGGGTTCGCGTGAATCAGCCCCGAGTTCACTCCGTAGTTCATGATTTCTTTGAGCCGCTGCGTCAGCCTTTTCACCGTTTCAAGGCTGCCCTTGGTTTCGAGCGGTCGAAGAAGGTTGATGACCTGAGGGGCATTGATTGCGGAGATCGGTGTGGTGCCAAGGTCGGGGAAGATGTGCAGCGTGAGGGAGCGCCAGATGTCCTCGGCATAGGCCTGTGTCACCGCATCCTTTTTCAGCTCATACCAGGCCGTTGCCACTTTCTGGAATGTGTGCTCGGTCGCCGTGTTTTTGGCCTGCTGTACGGCATCCCGTTTCTCTTTTGGGGTCGGCGCCGTGGGCGAGGAGTTCACGTGCCTCAATGGTGCGCTTGCGTGCTTGCGCCAATGAAACTTCGGGGAAGGTTCCGAGCCCCATGTTGATCCGGTTCTTCGTCACCGGGTGCCGGTAGTTGAAGTTCCAGAGCTTTGGGCATTGCTTCTAACTCGCATTTGAAGTCCGTCACCATCGCTCAGGACTTAGTCCTTCTCTGAAGGCTTGGCGGCTTTGACCTTGAGGTCCGACAGGCGGATGGCTTGGGCGCACATGGGGTATTCCAAGAACGGTTTCGGTATTCCAAAAATTACCAGTGGATGGCTTGGAATACCACTTGGAATACCTAATCTCATTGGATCCTGCTGGACGCTATCGGATCGTGATGACGCTGGAAGCGCTGTATTAACTAGGTTTTACGCACAAAAAAGACGTCCGTGGACGTCTTTAGATGTTGTATTGGTGGAGCCGGGGGGATTTGAACCCCCGTCCGCCAGCTCTCCACTATCGGTTCTACATGCTTAGCCATCTCTACTGAGTTAACTCCGCGCGGCCCGAGTGGCAGGGCGCTTGGAGCGAGCTGTATGAGTTTTAGCCGTTACGTCTACAGCGAACTTGGCGGCGATCCTGTTCTATCTGACTGTCCAGAATCTTCGGGTTTACAGGCATCCCCTATGGACAGCTAGCGGCACTTAGGCGGCTAGAGCGTAGTTGTCGTCGTTGGCAACTATGAATTTGCAACAGTGGATTTACGAGTTCTGTTACCAACTCGGCATGCCCCTCAAGTTTTGTTACCGGCGTCGAATCCTAATCGGCCCCAAATCTGAGCGGTGTAACGGTGTTGCAGTGGCGTAGTCTACGGCAACGGGCGTTCGGCGTCGACCGCTACGCCAGAAAGCCGGCACGTAGCCGGCTTCCTGACCGCGTGAGCAGAACGGCCCGATTACTGGCCGCTGCCGCTACCGCCGCCGTCACCGGGCGCCTTCATCATTTGCAGTGCCTTGCCGCTGGAAGCGATGCAGGCTTTCTCGTCGCCGGCGTCGCGCGCCTTCATGGCTTCGGCCTTCAGTTCGGCCACTTCGGATTTCATCGGTTCGCCCAGGGTCGGGGCGGTGGTCATGCCGTCGTCGATCTTCTGCAGGTTCACGTCACAAAGGTCACTTGCAGCGAAAACCGGCGATGCCATGAGTGCGGCAGCAAAAACAAGCGCGGTACGTTTCATGTGTTTCTCCTCGGTCATAGATTCGGCACAGGCGCCTTTGGCTTACCCGTTCGACTCACCCTTGGAAGCGCTCTGGATAGAGGTTTTTCGCTTCCGCGGCTGGCCGTTTCGAACAAGTCCTTTTTATTACCGGACTTGCAAAAATGGACTCCGGCGAATTGCCAGGGGTTCATTTTTTTCTCGCGCCGCTTGGCTGAGGTTTGTTTCAGCAAAAAAATGCCCCGTACGTGACGGGGCTAAAGACTTGCGCAATCAAACAGTTAGGGGCCTAGCTCGGGGGCGGGAGACGCGGTCGACGAGATACACCAGGCCGTGGTAGTCGATACCGCCGTGCTGGGTCAGGCCGATTTCGCAGGTGCGACTGGTGGAGATGCCTTCGTCGCAGTGCTGCACCGCTTCCTTGAGCGAACGCAGCGAGTGGCCGTTCAGCTCCGGGGTGGTGAAGCCCTTGTCGCCGGCGAAGCCGCAGCAATGGATGCCTTCGGGAATCACCACGGTCTTCGCGCAGCGCTTGGCGATTTCGATCAGCGCCGGGCCTTCGCCCAGGTGCTGGGTGCTGCAGGTGACGTGGACCGCGATCGGCGCTTCCTGCGGGACGATGTCCAGACGGTCGAGCAGGTGGGTGCGGATGAAGCGCACCGGGTCGTGCACGTCGAGGCGTTCGTCGGCGAGCTCCTGGACCAGCCGCAGGGTGCAGGGGCTGGTGTCGCAGTAGATCGGGTCGAGCCCGCCGCGGCTGGCTTCGAGCAATGCGTCGAGGGTTTCCTGGCGCTTGCGGTTGGCCTGCTCGAAGTAGCCCTTGGAGGCGAACGGCTGGCCGCAGCAGAGGTTATCGAGGTTCTTCGGGAAGACCACCTGGTAACCGGCCTTTTCCAGCAGCGCGCGGGTCTTGTCGAGCAGCGGCAGCTGTTCCCTGTCACCGGACGCCGGGCCCATCGCACGCGAAATGCAAGCCGCCAGATAGACCACGCGCGGGCGCTGGTCGGCATTCGATTCCGGCAGGTTGAGCTTCTGGATCGGCTGCGGCATGGCTGGCGTCCACAGCGGGACACGGCCTTTGCTGGCCTTGCTCAGCGCGGCGGAGGTCCGGCCCAGCAGCGGCGCGCCGAGCAGCAGCCGCGCGCCATTGGCCACGTGCAGCATGAAGCGGGCGCCAAGCATGGCGGTGCGGAAGTGTTCGGCCGTCCAGGTGGCGGCCTTGGCGTGGTGCGCGTGCACACTGCGCAGCTTGCGCACCAGTTCGCCGGTGTTGATGCCCACCGGGCAGCGCTGGGCGCAGAGGCCGGTGGCGGCGCAGGTGTCCACCCCGCGGTAGGCGTAGTCGGCTTCCAGTTCGGTGGTGTCGAAGCCCGCGCGGTGCCTGGCCTGGATGTCGCGCCACATGACGATGCGCTGGCGCGGGGTCAGGGTCAGTCCGTTGGACGGACAGACCGGCTCGCAGAAGCCGCACTCGATGCACTTGTCGACGAGGGTGTCGGCCGCCGGTAGCGGCTTGAGGTTCTTCAGGTGGATGTCCGGGTCTTCGGAGAGCACCACGCCGGGATTGAGGATGCCGTTGGGGTCGAGTAGTCGCTTGAGCGACCACATCAGTTGGTAGGCCTCGTTGCCCCATTCCAGTTCGACGAAGGGCGCCATGTTGCGTCCGGTGCCGTGCTCGGCCTTCAGCGAGCCGCCGAACTCCACCGCCACCAGTTGCGCGACGTCCTCCATGAACGCCGAGTAGCGCTGAATCTGTTCCGGCGTCTCGAAGCTCTGGGTGAAGACGAAGTGCAGGTTGCCCTCCAGCGCGTGGCCGAACAGGATCGCCTCGTCGTAGTGGTGTTTTTCCAGCAGTTCGATCAGGCGATTGACGCCCTCGGCGAGCTGTTCGACCGGGAAGGTCACGTCCTCGATGATCACCGTGGTGCCGGTCTCGCGCACCGCGCCGACCGCCGGGAAGGTGTCCTTGCGGATCGCCCACAGCCGGCCGTATTCCACCGGGTCCTCCGTGAAGTCGACCCGCGCCTCGGTGAGGAAGGAGGCCAGCGAGGCCATGATCTGCCCGAGCTGTTCGTGAAGCAGGCTGTGGCTGGCCGCGCGCGACTCGATCAGCAGGGCGCAGGCCCCCTCGGAAAGCGTCTGCACGAAGGCCGGCATGCCCGGCTTGTCCTGCACCGAACGCATGCTGCGACGGTCCAGCAGTTCCACCGCGGAAACCGGTTGCTGCTTGAGCACCGGCACCGCGCGGCAGCAGGTTTCCACATCGGGGAAGACGATGAAGGCGGTGGCCTTGTGCGGATACTCCGGCACGGTGTCGTAGGTCACTGCGCTGATGAATCCCAGGGTGCCTTCGGAGCCGACCAGCAGGTGGTTGAGGATGTCCAGCGGCTGGTCGTAGTCCACCAGCGCGTTGAGCGACAGCCCGGTGGTGTTCTTCAGCCGGTACTTGTGACGGATTTTCGCCGCCAGCTCGGTGTTGGCGCGGGTCTGCCGGCCGAGTTCGGCCAGCTGTTCGAGCAGCACTGCATGGGATTTCTCGAAGGCGGCGACGCTGGCCGGGTCTTCGCTGTCCAGCACCGTGCCGTCGGCCAGCACCAGGCGCAGGCCGGCCAGCGTGTGGTAAGTGTTCTGCGCCGTGCCGCAGCACATGCCGCTGGAGTTGTTGGCGACGATGCCGCCGATCTTGGCCGCGTTGATCGAGGCCGGGTCCGGTCCGATCTTGCGCCCGAACGGTGCCAGCCAGGCGTTGGCCTGGGCGCCGATCACGCCCGGCTGCAGGCGGATCTGCGTGCCTTCGCCGCGTATTTCGCGGGCGTTCCAGTGATCGCCGAGGACGATCAGTACCGAGTCGCTGACCGATTGCCCGGAGAGGCTGGTGCCGGCCGCGCGAAAGGTCACGGGGACCCTGGATGCTTGCGCCTGACGCAGCAGCGCGACCACTTCGTGCTCCGACTCGACGCGCACTACCAGCTTCGGAATCAGGCGATAGAAGCTCGCGTCCGTGCCGTAGGCAAGGGTCGATAGCGGATCGTCGAAACGCCGCTCACGCGGGATCAACTGCTCGACGGCGGCGACGAAGTCGGCCGGCAGGGCGACGGACGTGTTCATTCAGGCTCCAGGTTCGGTTGTGGCGGGCCGCGTCGGCGAGGGCGCCGCGCGGCCTCATCGGTTTAGTCGACGTGGCGGGTGGTCTGGTATTTGCCCAGTTCGCGGACCAGCGAATCCGCGCTGATTTCGCTGATGGATTTGGCGCCGGTGAGCACCATCGCCACGCGCATTTCCTTCTCGATCAGGTTGAGCAGGTTGGTCACGCCGGCTTCGCCGTCCACCGCCAGTGCGTAGGCGAAGGCGCGCCCGAGCAGTACGGTATCGGCGCCCAGGGCAATCATGCGCACCACGTCGAGGCCATTGCGGATGCCCGAGTCGGCGAGGATCTTGAGGTCGCCCTTGACCGCATCGGCGATCGCCGGCATCGCCCGCGCGCTGGAGAGCACGCCGTCGAGCTGACGGCCGCCATGGTTGGAGACGATGATGCCGTCGGCGCCGAACTTGACCGCATCGCGGGCATCCTCGGGGTCGAGGATGCCCTTGATGACCATCGGGCCGTCCCAGAAATCGCGAATCCACTGCAGATCCTGCCAGGAGATCGAAGGATCGAAGTTGGTCGCCAGCCAGCCGATGTAGTCCTCCAGCCCGGTGGGATGGCCGCGGTAGGTGGAGATGTTGCCGAGGTCGTGCGGCTTGCCGTTCAGGCCCACGTCCCAGGCCCACATCGGGTGGGTCATGGCCTGTACCACGCGGCGCAGGGCGGCGTTCGGACCGCTCATGCCGGAGTGCGCGTCGCGGTAGCGCGCGCCAGGGGTGGGCATGTCGACGGTGAACACCAGGGTGGTCACGCCGGCGGCCTTGGCGCGCTCGAGGGCGTTCTTCATGAAGCCGCGGTCTTTCAGCACGTAGAGCTGGAACCACATTGGCCGCTTGATCGCCGGCGCGACCTCCTCGATCGGGCAGACCGACACGGTGGACAGGGTGAAGGGAATGCCCTTGGCGTCGGCGGCGCGTGCGGCCTGCACTTCGCCGCGGCGGGCGAGCATGCCGGTCAGCCCGACGGGCGCCAGGGCCACCGGCATCGACAGGGTCTCGCCGAACAGCTGGGTCTCCAGGCTCAGCTCGGACATGTTGCGCAGTACGCGCTGGCGCAGGGCGATGCTGGCCAGGTCGTCGACGTTGCGGCGCAGGGTGTACTCGGCGTAGGCGCCGCCGTCGACGTAATGGAACAGGAAGGGCGGCAGCCGGCGTTTGGCGGCGGCGCGGTAATCGGTAGAGGCGGAGATGATCATGGGTTCACACCGTTTGTAAGATGAGCAGATGAGAGGCGGGCCTAATCACCCACGGGCTGTCCGTGATTGCACGAGGGTGCCGGAAGGCCCAACAGCATTGCCGGGCCCGTGGGCATCGGCACTTCGCTGCGACGACCGATGATGCTGGTGGTCCCGCATCATTGGTCGTCTCAGGCGGGGTATCGGTTAAGCGGTTTCGCCCCGGCGGAGCCGGGGCGAACGGGGTGCCTGGACGTCAGACGCCAACCAGCGGATCGGTGATGCCCAGCAGGTAGATCGCTACTAGACCGATGATGCCGGTGAACAGCACGTAGTACAGGGTCGGCCAGATGGTCTTGCGCAGCGTGGCGCCTTCGCGGCCCAGCAGGCCGACGGTGGCGGATGCCGCGACCACATTGTGGATAGCGACCATGTTGCCGGCGGCGGCGCCTACGGCCTGGATCGCCACGATCATCGCTCCGGAAATGCCCAGGGTGTGCGCGACCCCGAATTGGAATTGGCTGAACATCATGTTGCTAACCGTGTTCGACCCGGCGATGAAGGCGCCCAGGGCGCCGATGCTCGGTGCCAGAAGCGGGTAGATGCTTCCCACGCTGTCGGCCACGAAACGCGCCATGGCAATCGGCATGCTTGGCAAGTCGCTGGCATTCACGCCGGAGTTGATCAGGATGCGCACCATCGGCACGGTGAACAGCAGCACGAAACCGGCGCTGAGCAACACGCTGGACGATTCCTTGATCGCTGCGCCCAGCTCGGCGGCACGCATGCGGTGCAGGACATACGTGATCAGCACCACGGCGACCAGGATCCCACCGGGCAGGAACAGCGGTTCGATGCTGGCGCTTACGCCGGTTTGACCGAGGATGTCCTTGAAAGCAATGGAGACCGATTTCAAGGTCGCACCTACCGCCGGGAAGACGCGGCTGATGACCAGCAGCGCGCCGACCAGCACGTAAGGAACCCAGGCGCGGAAGGCGCTCATCGGGCGCACGGTGAGGTCGTCGAGCTTCATCTCCACGGTGCCCAGCCATTCGGCCGGCCAGTCTTTCGCATCGGCGAAGTCCCAGGTCTGCTTGGGCACCAGGAACTTCATCCGCGCAGCGGTGGTGACGATTGCCAGGCCGATCAGTCCGCCCAGCAGCGACGGGAATTCAGGGCCGAGGAAAATACCGGTGGCAACATAGGGCAGAGTGAAGGCAAGCCCGGCGAACAACGCGAACGGCAGTACCTCGAAGCCGGCCCTCCAGCTTTTTTCCTTCCCGAAGAAGCGCGTCAGCATGATCACCATGACCAGCGGCATCACTGTGCCGACGATGGCATGGGTAATGGCGACGCTGCTGGTGATTTGCTGCAGGTAAGCCGCCCAGCTGGAGCCTTGGGCGGTCAGCTGGGCGCCGATGGTAGCGGTGTCCAGGCCGCTGTTGACGCCGACGATGATCGGCGTGCCGACCGCACCGAAGGAGACCGGCGTGCTTTGCACCAGCATGCCCAGAAGGACCGCGGCCATGGCCGGGAAGCCGATGGCCACGAGCAGCGGCGCCGCGATTGCCGCAGGGGTGCCGAAGCCCGATGCGCCCTCGATGAAGCAGCCGAACAGCCAGGCGATGATGATCGCCTGGATGCGCCGGTCAGGGCTGATGGTGGCGAACCCCCGGCGAATGGCGGTGATGCCGCCGGAGTGCTTGAGGGTATTCAGCAGCAGGATGGCACCGAAGATGATCCACAGCAGGCCGAGGGTGATCACCAGGCCTTGCAGGGTCGAGGCGAGAATCCGGCCGGCGCTCATGTTCCATACGAAGAAACCAATGGCTGCGGTAACCAGATACACCAGCGGCATCGCGGTGCGTGCAGGCCAGCGGAAGCCGATCAGCAGAATCGCAGCGAGAAGGATGGGTAGAAAGGCGAACAGGGCGAGCATTCCAGGTTGCATGATGTTCTCCGGTCAGTGATGCGCTGGGCGCGAAGAAAAGATGCGAGAGGGAGCTACGGCGTTGGCGTGGATGCGGGGCATGAGTACCTCAGATTTTTGTTGGAATTTTCACGCCGCCCGGATAAATTGGTAATACCAATTTACAATGGCGTGGAGTCAGGTTAAAAGCTGACCCCTTTAGCGTCAATCTTCGGGGGTCATACTTTGGTCTAGTGGCTGCGGCGCTGCCGGACCCTAGCCTTAGCGGTGACTGATCGGTCTGCTCATTTCGAGGGTGAATAAATGGAGCTTGGGCAGGTGCGCCTGCGGCGTCTGTCGGATGACATCGTTGCGCAGTTGGAAACCATGATTCTTGAGGGAACGCTCAAGGCGGGTGCCCGTCTGCCTGCCGAGCGGGCACTGGCTGAGCAGTTCGGCGTTTCGCGACCGTCGCTTCGCGAGGCGTTGCAGAAACTCTCGGTGAAGGGGCTGCTATTCAGTCGGCAGGGCGGCGGCACCTACGTTTCCGAATCGATTGGCTCGACCTTCAGTGATCCGCTGATGCATCTGCTGGAAAACAGTCCGGAGGCGCAGCGCGATCTGCTGGAGTTTCGCCACACGCTGGAAGGCTCCTGCGCGTACTACGCGGCCATTCGCGCCACGGAGCTGGACCACCAGCGCCTGCGCGCGGCATTCGACACGCTGCAGCAGTGCTACCTGCGCAACCCGCAGGTCAGCGTCGAGGAGGGCGCGGCCGACGCCTCGTTCCACCTGGCGATCGCCGAGGCCAGCCACAACGGCATGCTGTTGCACACCATCCGCGCGCTGTTCGACCTGCTCAAGCGCAACGTGGTGACCAACATCGGTGGAATGTACGAACGCCGCAGCGAGACCCGTGACATGCTGATGAAGCAGCACAGCGAGCTGTTTGACGCGATCATCGAACGACGGGCCGAAGAGGCCCGGGATATCTCCAACCGGCACATCCACTACGTTCAGGAAGTGCTCGCCGAAGCCCAGCAGGAAGCCCAGCGCGTGGCGCGGGCTCAGCGTCGTCAGGGCTTGTAGCGGTTAGATGAGGTTCGGGCGGCGCGGGCTGGAAACACGCGGAGCCGTCCGAAGGCGGGCGGCGATTACTCGTCCTTGCTCTTGGTGCGCATCGCGCGCTGCACCTCGCGATCGGCGTCGCGTTCCTTCTCGGTGTGGCGCTTGTCGAACTCCTTCTTGCCCTTCGCCAGGGCGATGTCGCACTTGATCAGGTGCTTCTTCCAGTGCAGCGACAGCGCCACGCAGGCGTAGCCCTTCTGCTGCACGGCGCCGAACAGCTTGCCCAGTTCGCGCTTGTGCAGGAGCAGCTTGCGCGTGCGGGTGGGGTCGGCGATGACGTGGGTGCTGGCGGTGGTGAGAGGCGTAATGTGGCAACCCATCAGCCACGCCTCGCCGTCCTTGAGCAGCACGTAGCTGTCGACTAGCTGCGCCTTGCCGGCGCGCAGGCTTTTTACTTCCCAGCCCGCGAGGGCGAGGCCCGCCTCGAAGCGTTGCTCGATGAAAAAGTCGTGCAGCGCCTTCTTGTTCTGCGCGATGGAACCCGGAGATGTTTTCTTTTGCTTGGCCATAGGGGCGGCATTATAGGGAGTCGACAACGGCGCGGCTATGCCGCAGACGCGCGCTTGAGGGGGTTGGATGAAACCCGGACAATGCGCGCTCTTTTTTGACCGGGTGGGCAGCAATCGATGGACAAGGTTTCAGTGCACGGCGGCTGGACCAGTCGCTGGGTGTTCATCCTCGCGGCTACCGGTTCCGCGGTTGGTCTGGGCAGCATCTGGAAATTCCCCTACATGACCGGCGTCTACGGCGGCGGCGCCTTCGTGTTGGTGTTCCTTGCCTGCATCGCGCTGATCGGTCTGCCGGTGATGCTCGCCGAAACCCTGATCGGCCGGCGCGCGCGGCAGAGTCCGGCGAATGCGCTGCGCGAGCTGGCGGTCGCCGCCGGGCATACGCCCGTCTGGTCCTGGGCGGCCTTCGCCGGAATGATCACCGCGCTGCTGATCCTGTCGTTCTACAGCGTGGTCGGCGGCTGGTCGCTGGATTACATCCTCGGCGTCGGCCGCGGCGACTTCCAGGGCGCCACCGCCGAGCGTGGCGCGGCGCTGTTCGGCGCGCTGGTGGACGATCCCTGGCGGATGATCCTCTGGCACACGGTGTTCATGGCGTTGTCGGCCTGGGTGATCGCCAAGGGCGTGGTCGCCGGGCTCGAGAAAAGCCTGCGAATCATGATGCCGCTGCTGTTCGTCCTGCTGCTGATCCTGCTCGGCTACAGCATGACCACCGGGCATTTCATGCAGGGCCTGCATTTCATGTTCAATTTCGATACCTCGCGGCTGCTCGAGGGAACGCTGCCCGCCATGGGGCATGCGTTCTTCTCGCTGAGCGTCGGGGTCGGCTCGATCATGATCTACGGCGCCTACATGCCGAAGCACACCTCCATCGGCGCCACCGTCATCGCCGTGGCGTTGATGGATACCTTCGTCTCGCTGCTGGCCGGCGTGGCCCTGTTCCCCATCGTGTTTTCCGCCGGGCTGAACCCGGGCGAAGGGCCGGGGCTGATGTTCGTCACCCTGCCGCTGGCATTCGGCAACGTCGGCTTCGGCCAGGTGATGGGCGTGGTGTTCTTCATTCTGGTGCTGATCGCCGCCTGGACCTCGGCGATCTCCATGCTCGAACCGATGGTCGCCTACCTGGTGGAGCGCAGCCGTCGTTCGCGGCTGTGGATCACCAGCGTGCTGGCGTTCGTCTGCTGGTTCGTCGGCCTCGGCACGGTGTTCTCCTTCAATATAGGGAAGCAGGCGAAATTCTTCGTCCGCGAAAACGGGGGCTTCTCGCTTTATCAATGGGGCGCGGCGAGCGGGCTGGACTTCTTCGGCGTGATCGACTTCTTCACCTCGCGGATCATGTTGCCGCTCGGTGGGCTGTGTTTCGTGGTCTTCGCCGGCTGGATCATGGGGCGCGATGCGGTGCGCGACGAGTTGGCGATGCGCAGCCCGCGGCTGTTCGCGCTGGCGTTCCTCCTCATGCGATATGTGGCACCATTCGGCATTCTGGTCGTCTTCACCGCCCAGTTGTGGAACTGAACAGGTAGAAAATGAGTACCCATATTCAACGTTCGGCCTTGCTGCCGTACCCGGCCCAGGCGCTTTACGACCTGGTCAACGACGTGGCGCGCTACCCGGAGTTCCTGCCCTGGTGCTCCGCCAGCACCGTGCTGGATGCCGACGCCGCCTCCATGCGCGCCAGCCTCAGCGTGGCCAAGGCCGGGCTCAGCCAGCAGTTCATCACGCGCAACACGCTGACGCCTGGGCAGAGCATCGTGATGGACCTGGAAGAGGGACCGTTCAGCCAACTGCACGGGGTCTGGCAGTTCAAGGCGCTGACCGACAAGGCCTGCAAGATCAGCCTCGACCTGACCTTCGATTACGCCGGTCCGCTGGTCAAGGCGACGCTCGGCCCGCTGTTCAACCAGGCGGCGAATACGCTTGTCGATGCGTTCTGCCAGCGCGCCAAGCAGCTCTACGGCTGACCCTATGATTCGCGTCGAAGTGGTCTACGCGGAGGCGGGCCGGCAGGTGTTGCTGACGCGCGAGGTGCCGCCGGGAAGCGACGCTCGATCGGTGGTCGTCGCCAGTGGCATGGACGCGGAATTTCCCCGGCTGGACCTGCATGGCAGCCCGCTGGGGATCTTCGGCAAGGTGCTGGCCGATCCGCAGCGACGCGTGCTGGAAGAGGGCGACCGGGTCGAAATCTACCGGGCTCTGGTCGCCGACCCCAAGGAAGTGCGCAAGCAGCGTGCGGAAAAGGCCCGTTTACGCGAACGGGGCGAATCCCAGGCATGAAAAAGCCCGGCGAGCCGGGCTTTTTTCTGCACGCCTGATTTACTGCGGCGAGGTTTCCAGCGGCGTGGGCGTCGGTACGGGCACAGACTTGACGTCGTCGACATCGCGCTGGATCTGCTCGAGAAGCGAACCGGGCGCCGGCTTCTCTTCGCTCTTCTGCGGTTGCTGGCTCGGGGCCTGCGGCTGGGTACTGCCATCGGTGCCGAGGATCGCTTCGTCGCGGCTGACGCCCGGCATGAAGTCGCCGTTCAGGCCGACCAGCAGGTCGTTCTGGTCGAAGGTCAGGCTGACGCGCTCCTGCAGGCGCTGACGGCCGCCGGGCTGGATGCTGTACAGATAATCCCAGCGATTGGTGTGGAAGGTGTCGGTGAGCAGCGGGTTGCCCATGATAAACCGCACCTGGCGACGGGTCATTCCAGGCTTCAACTGGTCTATCATGTCCTGAGTTACGACATTGCCCTGCTGGATGTCGATCTTGTAAACGCCGGGGAACGAGCAGCCGGCGAGAGCCAACAGCCCCACTAGGCTAAAGCTGGTAATCAGGAGCTTGGTGTTTTGCATCGGTGGGTTACTTCCACTATCTTGGCTGGGCCACGAAAACCCCGATCATACTTGCATTGGAAGGTGCTGCGAAGCAGCAGCCACGAGAAAGCTGACCATGGTTGAAAATAACGAACTTCGCAAAGTTGGCCTGAAGGTAACCCTTCCGCGGGTCAAGATTCTGCAGATGCTGGACTCGACCGATCAGCGTCACATGAGCGCTGAAGACGTCTACAAGGCACTGATGGAGGCGGGCGAGGACGTCGGCCTGGCCACCGTATATCGCGTGCTCACCCAGTTCGAGGCGGCCGGTCTGGTCACTCGGCACAACTTCGACGGCGGCCACGCCGTGTTCGAACTGGCGGACAGCGGCCACCATGACCACATGGTCTGCGTGGATACCGGGGAGGTCATCGAATTCATGGATGCCGAGATCGAGCGGCGGCAGAAGGAGATCGTGCTCGAACACGGTTTCGAGCTGGTCGATCACAACCTGGTGCTCTACGTGCGCACCAACAAGAAGTGATCGATCCGTTGTGAAAAAGGCGACCCGAGGGTCGCCTTTTTCGTGTCTGCGTCATCGTTCCTGATGCTCAGCCGTTCGCCGTTTCGACCATCTTGCGCGCGTGGGCCAGGGATTCCTCCGTAAGGTCGACGCCGCCGAGCATCCGTGCGATCTCTTCCACGCGGCCTGGGGCATCCAGCTTGGCCACGGCGGTACGGGTTTCGTCGCTGCCGCGCGCCTTGTGCACGAAGAGGTGCTGATGACCCTGTGCGGCCACCTGCGGCAGGTGGGTCACCGTCAGTACCTGGCCGCGCTCGCCGAGGCGGCGCAGCAACTGGCCGACCACTTCCGCGGTCGGTCCGCCGATGCCCACGTCCACTTCGTCGAACACCAGCGTCGGGACCCTCGAGTTCTGTGCGGTGATCACCTGCACCGCCAGGCTGATTCGTGACAGTTCGCCGCCGGATGCCACCTTGGCCAGGCCCTTGAGCGGCTGGCCGGGGTTCGCGCTGACCAGGAACTCGACCTGCTCCAGCCCGGTCGGGTGCGGATCCGTCGCGGCGATTTCGCGCAATTCGATGGCGAAGCGTCCGCCGGGCATGCCCAGGCGCTGCATCTCGACTTCGACCGCGCTGGCCAGGCGTGGCGCGCCTTCGTTGCGCAGGCCGCTGAGTTCGGTGGCTTTCTCCTGGTAGTGACGGGCGTAGGAGGCCAGCTCCTGAGCCAGCCGCTCCAGGGCTTCGTCATCGGCATTGAGGGTTTCCAGTTCGTCGAGCAGGCGTTGCTGCAGCGCCGCGAGTTCCGCCGGCTGCACCCGATGCTTGCGGGCCAGGGTGTAGATCGCGTCGAGGCGTTCCTCGAGCGTCTGCAGGCGTGCCGGGTCGGCGTCGAAATGATCGAGGAAGCGATTCAGTTCGCCGACGGCTTCCTCGACCTGAATCTGCGCACTGGACAGCAGTTCGGCGGCCTCGTTGAGCGCGCCGGGCTGGCTGGAGCGGTTGCCCAGGCGCTGCAGGCTGGCGGTAAGGGCGGAGAGCACGTTGCCGGAGTCGCTCTCGGCGCAGAGCTCGATGACGTGGCGGCAGGCGCCGAGGAGGCTTTCGGCGTTGGTCAGGTTTTTGTGTTCCTGTTCCAGTTCTTCCAGCTCGTGTTCGCCGAGGGCAAGGTTTTCCAGCTCTTCCATCTGATAGCTGAGCAACTGGTGGCGGGCGCGCTGTTCGTCGCCACTGCTGGAGATGCGCTCGAGCTCCTGGCGGGTCTGGCGCCAGCGCTGGGCGGCGAGCTGGACCTGACGTGCCAGCTCACTGGCACCGACGAATTCGTCGAGCAGGCGGCGGTGGGTGTCGGCCTTCAGCAGCGACTGATGCTCGTGCTGGCTGTGGATGTCGATCAGCAGCTCGCCGAGGCTTTTCAGGTCGGCCTGCGGGCAGGGCGCACCGTTAATGTAAGCGCGCGAACGGCCTTCGGCGGTGATCACCCGGCGCAGGATGCACGGGCCATCGTTGTCCAGGTCGCGCTCGGCGAGCCAGGCGCGCGCCTCGGGGATGTCGCCGAGGTCGAAGCTGGCGAGGATGTCCGCCTTGTCGGCGCCCGGCCTGACGGCGCCACTGTCGGCACGGTCGCCGAGGGTCAGGCCGAGAGCGTCAAGCATGATCGACTTGCCGGCGCCGGTTTCGCCGGTAATCACGCTCATGCCGCGGTCCAGCTCGAGATCGAGGTGTTCGACGATGGCGTAGTTATGAACGGACAGGTGCACCAGCATGATGAATACTCCCGACGTGATGGCTGGGTATTTATACAGTGGTTGTGTGGCGCCTGACAATCCGTTCCGTCGGTTGGGCGGGTTGTTGGCCAGGATGCCGGGTCGGCGCCCTTGAAGCGGGCGAATGCGGCCCCATATAGGCGGACAGAAGCGCCCGGCACGACCGGCGACCGATCAAGAGGAGGAATGCATGGCTGACGAACATAACCTGGACCCCCAATCCCCGGACACGGGCGCGGATGCGCCGGTAGAGTCTTCGGAGGACCTGGGCGCCCGCGTGCAGGCGCTCGAAGAACAGCTGGCGGCGGCGCAGGACCAGTCCCTGCGCGTCGCTGCCGATCTGCAGAACGTGCGCCGCCGCGCCGAGCAGGACGTGGAGAAGGCGCACAAGTTCGCGCTGGAGAAATTCGCCAGCGACCTGCTGCCGGTCGTCGATAGCCTCGAACGCGGCCTGGAACTGTCCAGCCCCGACGACGAGTCGATCAAGGCCGTGCGTGAAGGCATGGAGCTGACCCTCAAGCTGTTCCACGACACCCTCAAGCGTTATCAACTGGAGGCGGTCGATCCGCACGGCGCGCCGTTCAACCCCGAACACCACCAGGCGATGGCCATGGAAGAAAGCGCCCATGCCGAGCCGGGCAGCGTGCTCAAGGTGTTCCAGAAGGGTTACCTGCTCAACGGGCGCCTGCTGCGCCCGGCGATGGTGGTGGTCAGCAAGGCGCCAAGCGAAGCGCCGCCTTCGATCAACGAGAAGGCTTGAAATCGGCCGGTTGGCCCCCATCTGTTTAGTCAAGCGAATAGAGCTACCGCGACCCGCTGCGGGGCGCGCTAAAACCAAGTTTCGGAGAGAGAAGACATGGGCAAAATCATCGGTATCGACCTGGGGACCACCAACTCCTGCGTCGCAATTCTGGAAAACGGCAACGTCAAGGTCATCGAGAACGCCGAGGGCGCGCGCACCACGCCGTCGATCATCGCCTACACCAACGACGGCGAGACGCTGGTCGGTCAGTCGGCCAAGCGCCAGGCGGTGACCAACCCGCAAAACACCCTGTACGCGGTGAAGCGCCTGATCGGCCGTCGCTTCGAAGAAGACGTCGTGCAGAAGGACATCCAGATGGTCCCGTACAAGGTCGCCAAGGCCGACAACGGCGACGCCTGGGTCGAAGTGAAGGGCCAGAAGATGGCGCCGCCGCAGATTTCCGCGGAAGTGCTGAAAAAGATGAAGAAGACCGCCGAAGACTACCTCGGCGAGCCGGTCACCGAAGCGGTGATAACCGTTCCGGCCTACTTCAACGACAGCCAGCGCCAGGCCACCAAGGACGCCGGCCGCATCGCCGGCCTCGACGTCAAGCGCATCATCAACGAGCCGACCGCGGCGGCGCTGGCCTATGGCATGGACAAGGCCAAGGGCGACCACACCGTGATCGTCTATGACCTGGGCGGCGGTACCTTCGACGTGTCGGTGATCGAGATCGCCGAAGTCGACGGCGAGCACCAGTTCGAAGTGCTGGCCACCAATGGCGACACCTTCCTCGGTGGCGAGGATTTCGACATCCGCCTGATCGACTACCTCGTCGACGAGTTCAAGAAAGAAACCGGGATGAACCTGAAGGGTGATCCGCTGGCCATGCAGCGCCTGAAAGAGGCAGCCGAGAAGGCCAAGATCGAGTTGTCGTCGAGCTCGCAGACCGACGTCAACCTGCCGTATATCACCGCCGACTCGACCGGTCCGAAGCACCTGAATGTGAAGATCTCCCGTGCCAAGCTGGAGTCGCTGGTCGAGGACCTGGTCGAGCGCACCATCGAGCCGTGCCGCATCGCGTTGAAGGACGCCGGCATCGACGTGGGCAGCATCGACGACGTGATCCTGGTCGGTGGCCAGACCCGCATGCCGCTGGTGCAGAAGCGTGTGGCCGATTTCTTCGGCAAGGAAGCGCGCAAGGACGTCAACCCGGACGAAGCCGTGGCCATGGGTGCCGCCATTCAGGGCGCCGTGCTGGCCGGCGACGTCAAGGACGTGCTGCTGCTCGACGTTTCGCCGCTGACCCTGGGTATCGAAACCATGGGTGGCGTGATGACGGCGCTGATCGAGAAGAACACCACCATCCCGACCAAGAAGTCGCAGGTGTTCTCGACTGCCGACGACAACCAGAGCGCCGTGACCATTCACGTGCTGCAGGGCGAGCGCAAGCAGGCCGCGCAGAACAAGTCGCTCGGTAAGTTCGACCTGGCCGAGATTCCGCCGGCTCCGCGTGGCGTGCCGCAGATCGAAGTGACCTTCGACATCGACGCCAACGGCATCCTGCATGTCGGCGCCAAGGACAAGGCCACCGGCAAGACCCAGTCGATCGTGATCAAGGCCAACTCCGGCCTGTCCGATGACGAGATCGAGAAGATGGTCCGCGACGCCGAGGCAAATGCCGAGGAAGACCGCAAGTTCGAAGAGCTGGCCGGTGCACGCAACCAGGGCGACCAACTGGCGCATGCCACTCGCAAGATGATCGTCGAGGCGGGCGACAAGGTCAGCGCCGACGAGAAAGCCAGCATCGAGAAAGCCATCGGCGACCTCGAAGTGGCGGTGAAAGGCGACGACAAGGCGGAAATCGAAGCGAAGATGACCGCACTGTCCCAGGCTTCCGCTCCGCTGGCGCAGAAAATGTATGCCGAGCAGCCGCAGGCCGGTGAGCCTGCCCAGGACGGGGCCGAGGCGAAGAGCGGCGACGACGTGGTCGACGCCGAGTTCGAAGAGGTCAAGGACAACAAGTAAGCATCGCTTGCTTCGGCTCCACGGCGCGGGGTTCTAGCCTCGCGCGTCCAGACACGCCGCGCGGGAGCTTGCTCCCGCGTTGGCGTATCTGGTGGAGCGACAAGTCTGTTGCGCCAATGAACAGGCTGCTGGAGGAATTTGAGGGTTATGGCTAAACGAGATTATTACGAGATTCTGGGTGTCGAGCGTGGTGTCGGCGAAGCCGAGTTGAAGAAGGCCTACCGGCGTCTGGCAATGAAGCACCACCCCGACCGCAACCCGGACGATAAGGCGGCGGAAGAGAAGTTCAAGGAGGCCAGCGAGGCCTACGAAGTGCTTTCCGATGCCAGCAAGCGCGCGGCCTATGACCAGTACGGCCATGCCGGAGTCGATCCGCAGATGGGCGGTGGTGGCGGCTTCGGCAACAACGCCAGCTTCTCCGACATTTTTGGCGACGTGTTCAGCGACTTCTTCGGCGGTGCCCGCGGCGGTTCGCGCGGTGGCCCGGCGCGGGGCAATGACCTGCGCTACACCCTCGAGCTGGACCTGGAAGAAGCGGTGCGCGGCACCACGGTGACCATCCGCGTGCCGACGCTGGTCAACTGCAAGGTCTGCGAAGGCAGCGGCGCGAAGAAGGGCTCGACGCCCGTCGGTTGCCCGACCTGCGGCGGCATCGGCCAGGTGCGCATGCAGCAGGGCTTCTTTTCCGTGCAGCAGACCTGCCCGCGCTGCCATGGCGCCGGCAAGATCATTCCCGACCCCTGCGAGGCCTGCCATGGGCAGGGGCGCGTAGAGGAGCACAAGACGCTGTCGGTCAAGGTGCCGCCGGGCGTCGATACCGGCGACCGCATTCGCCTGTCCGGCGAAGGCGAGGCCGGCGCGATGGGCGGTCCTGCGGGCGATCTCTACGTGGTGGTCAACGTGCGCGAGCACCCGATCTTCCAGCGTGATGGCAAGCACCTCTATTGCGAGGTGCCGATCAGTTTCGCCGACGCCGCACTCGGTGGCGAGCTGGAAGTGCCGACCCTGGACGGTCGCGTGAAGCTGAAGATTCCGGAAAGCACCCAGACCGGCAAGCTGTTCCGCCTGCGCGGCAAGGGCGTGGCGCCGGTTCGCGGAGGCGGTGCCGGCGACCTGATGTGCAAGGTGCAGGTGGAAACCCCGGTGAACCTGAGCAAGCGCCAGCGCGAACTGCTCGAAGAGTTCCGCGGCAGCCTGCAAAGCGACAGCTCGCACTCGCCCAAGGCCAGTGGCTGGTTCGAAGGCATGAAGCGTTTCTTCGGCGACCTGTAAATCCTCGCGTCGGGTCGTGGTGTGAACGCCGCGGGCCGACGCGCTCAGCTGGAGCTGATGTATGCGACGTATTGCAGTAATGGGCGCCGCCGGGCGCATGGGCAAGATCCTCATCGAGGCGGTGCAGCAGACCGCGGGCGCCGCCGGGCTGACCGCGGCTGTGGATCGCCCCGACAGCACCCTGGTCGGCGCCGATGCCGGTGAGCTGGCCGGCATCGGCCGCATTGGCGTGCCGCTGTCCGGCGACCTGAGCCGGGTCGTCGACGAGTTCGACGTGCTGATCGACTTCACTCACCCGTCGGTGACGCTGAAGAATCTGGAAGTCTGCCGGCGTGCCGGCAAGGCCATGGTCATTGGCACCACCGGGCTGAGCCAGGAAGAGAAACAGCAACTGGTCGCGGCGGCGAAGGACGTACCGCTGGTGTTCGCCGCCAACTTCAGCGTCGGCGTGAACCTCTGCCTGAAGCTGCTCGACACCGCCGCGCGGGTACTGGGCGACGAGGTGGACATCGAGATCGTCGAGGCGCACCACCGGCACAAGGTCGATGCGCCTTCGGGCACCGCCTTGCGCATGGGTGAAGTGGTCGCAGAGGCGCTCGGTCGCGATCTGCGCGAAGTGGCGGTGTACGGCCGCGAAGGGCAGACCGGCGCACGCGATCGGCAGACCATCGGCTTCGCCACGGTGCGCGCGGGCGACATCGTCGGCGACCACACCGTGCTGTTCGCGGCGGACGGTGAGCGCGTCGAGATCACCCACAAGGCGTCCAGTCGGATGACCTTCGCCAAAGGTGCGGTGCGTGCGGCGCTGTGGCTCGAAGGACGTGAAGCGGGGCTTTATGACATGCAGGATGTGCTCGGCCTGGCCTGAGCGGCGTCTACGCCCAGGCCCGCCAGGCGCCGCGTTTTTCGCCCTGGCCTGGAGCTCTTCCCGGGTTTCGGCTGGACCGGGAAAGGCTTTTTCTGTAAGCTGCCCGCTTTAGTGTGCCCACTAAAAGTTACGCAGATGGCTATTAACAAAAAAGCGGGATGACCTTCACACGTCATCCCGCTTTTTTACAACCTGCGTTTTGCTCCAGCCCTGATCTACCGGAGGTCTTCTGACTATGCCTGCCCCTAAACCTGCCATTCTGGCCCTCGCCGACGGCAGCATTTTTCGCGGCGAATCCATTGGCGCCAACGGGCAAACCGTCGGCGAAGTGGTGTTCAACACCGCCATGACCGGCTATCAGGAAATCCTCACCGATCCATCCTACGCCCAGCAGATCGTCACCCTGACCTATCCGCACATCGGCAACACCGGCACCACGCCGCAGGACGCCGAATCGGGCCAGGTCTGGGCCGCTGGTCTGGTGATCCGCGACCTGCCGCTGCTGGCCAGCAACTGGCGCAACAAGCAGTCGCTGCCCGACTACCTCGAAGCCAGCGGCACTGTCGCGATCGCCGGTATCGATACCCGCCGCCTGACCCGCATCCTGCGTGAGAAAGGCGCACAGAACGGCTGCATCCTCGCCGGCGAAGACGCCACCGAAGAGCGCGCGCTCGAGCTGGCACGCAGCTTCCCTGGCCTCAAGGGCATGGACCTGGCGAAGGAAGTGTCGGTCAAGCAGCGTTACGAGTGGCGTTCCAGCGTCTGGAGCCTGGGCACCGACGATCACGCGGAGATCCCCGCCGACGAGCTGCCGTATCATGTGGTCGCCTATGATTTCGGCGTGAAGACCAACATCCTGCGCATGCTGGTGGCGCGTGGCTGCCGGATCACCGTGCTGCCGGCGCAAACGCCCGCCAGCGAAGCCCTGGCGCTGAACCCGGACGGCGTGTTCCTGGCCAACGGCCCGGGCGATCCGGAGCCGTGCGACTACGCGATCTCGGCCATCCAGGAAGTCCTGCAGACCGAGATCCCGGTGTTCGGCATCTGCCTGGGTCACCAACTGCTGGCGCTGGCCTCCGGCGCGAAGACCGTGAAGATGCCCAACGGCCACCACGGCGCCAACCATCCGGTGCAGGATCTGAAGACCGGCGTGGTGATGATCACCAGCCAGAACCACGGTTTCGCGGTGGACGAGGCGAGCCTGCCGGCCAACGTGCGGGCGACCCACAAGTCGCTGTTCGACGGCACCCTGCAGGGCATCGAGCGTACCGACAAGGTCGCCTTCAGCTTCCAGGGTCACCCGGAAGCGAGCCCCGGCCCGCATGACGTGGCGCCGCTGTTCGACCGTTTCATCGCGGCCATGGCCGAGCGCCGCTGAGGTAGACGAGATGCTGCCAAGCCTGGGAATCACCGACCTCTGTACCTACGTGCTGGGTGCGTTGTTCGTCGTCCTGCTGCCGGGGCCGAACTCGCTGTTCGTGCTCGCCACCTCGGCGCAGCATGGCGTGGCGCGCGGCTACAGGGCGGCCAGCGCGGTGTTCCTCGGTGACGCGATCCTGATGCTGCTCTCGGCGCTGGGTATCGCCTCGCTGCTGAAGACCGTGCCGATGCTGTTCGTGGTGCTCAAGTACCTGGGCGCGGCCTATCTGTTCTATCTCGGCATCGGCATGCTGCGCGGCGCCTGGCGCAAGCTGCATGCGCCGGAAGTGTCGTCGCAGGCGCTGGAGAGCCATGAGCCGGTGAACAACCCGTTCGGTCGTGCGCTGTTCCTCAGCCTGTCCAACCCGAAGGCGATCCTGTTTTTCATCTCCTTCTTCATCCAGTTCGTCGACCCGGCCTATGCCTACCCCGGTCTGTCGTTCCTGGTGCTGGGAACCATCCTCGAAGCGATCAGCTTCCTGTACCTGAGTTTCCTGATTTTTTGCGGTGTGCGTCTGGCCGAGTGGTTCCGCCAGCGCCAACGCCTGTCTGCCGGAGCCACCTCCGGCGTGGGCGCCATGTTCGTCGGTTTCGGCATCAAGCTGGCCGGCGCAACCCTGACCTGATTTGTAGAGCACGAGAGTCCCATGCCCAAGCGTACAGACATCAAAAGCATCCTGATCCTCGGCGCCGGCCCCATCGTCATCGGCCAGGCCTGCGAGTTCGACTACTCCGGCGCGCAGGCGTGCAAGGCGCTGAAGGAAGAGGGTTTCCGCGTCATCCTGGTGAACTCCAACCCGGCCACCATCATGACCGACCCGGCCATGGCCGACGCCACCTACATCGAGCCGATCAAGTGGGCCACCGTGGCCAAGATCATCGAGAAGGAGCGCCCCGACGCGCTGCTGCCGACGATGGGTGGCCAGACCGCGCTGAACTGCGCGCTCGACCTGGAAAAACACGGCGTCCTGGAAAAGTTCGGCGTCGAGATGATCGGTGCCAACGCCGACACCATCGACAAGGCCGAAGACCGCTCGCGCTTCGACAAGGCGATGAAGGACATCGGCCTGGCCTGTCCGGTTTCCGGCATCGCCCACAACATGGAAGAAGCCTACGGCGTCCTCGACAAGGTCGGCTTCCCGTGCATCATCCGGCCGTCCTTCACCATGGGCGGCACCGGTGGCGGCATTGCCTACAACCGCGAGGAGTTCGAGGAAATCTGCGCCCGCGGCCTTGACCTGTCGCCGACTTCCGAACTGTTGATCGACGAATCGCTGATCGGCTGGAAGGAGTACGAGATGGAGGTGGTCCGCGACAAGAAGGATAACTGCATCATCGTCTGCTCCATCGAGAACTTCGACCCGATGGGCGTGCACACCGGCGACTCGATCACCGTGGCGCCGGCGCAGACCCTGACTGACAAGGAATACCAGATCCTGCGCAACGCCTCCCTGGCGGTGCTGCGCGAGATCGGCGTGGAAACCGGCGGCTCCAACGTGCAGTTCGGCATCTGCCCGGACACCGGCCGCATGGTCGTCATCGAGATGAACCCGCGCGTGTCGCGCTCCTCGGCACTGGCTTCCAAGGCCACCGGCTTCCCGATCGCCAAGATCGCCGCCAAGCTGGCCGTCGGTTACACCCTCGACGAACTGCAGAACGACATCACCGGCGGTCGCACCCCGGCTTCGTTCGAGCCGGCCATCGATTACGTCGTCACCAAGATCCCGCGTTTCGCCTTCGAGAAATTCCCCAAGGCCGACGCCCGCCTGACCACCCAGATGAAGTCCGTCGGTGAAGTCATGGCCATCGGCCGCACCTTCCAGGAGTCCATGCACAAGGCGCTGCGCGGCCTCGAGGTCGGTGCCGCCGGCTTCGATCCGAAGCTCGACCTGAGCAATCCGGAAGCCGACAGCATCCTCAAGCGCGAACTGACCGTGCCCAGCGCCGACCGCGTCTGGTACCTCGCCGATGCCTTCCGCGCCGGCTACTCGATGGAGAAGATCTTCGGCCTGACCAAGATCGATCCCTGGTTCCTCGTGCAGATCGAGGACCTGGTCAAGGAGGAGGAGAAGGTCAAGACCCTCGGCCTTTCCAGCATCGACTACGAGCTGATGCGCCGGCTCAAGCGCAAGGGCTTCTCCGACGCCCGCCTGGCCAAGCTGCTCGGTGTTACCGAGAAGAACCTGCGTAGCCACCGTCACAAGCTGAAGGTGCTGCCGGTGTACAAGCGCGTCGATACCTGCGCCGCCGAGTTCGCCACCGATACCGCCTACCTCTACTCGACCTACGAGGAAGAGTGCGAGGCCAATCCGTCGACCCGCGACAAGATCATGGTGATCGGCGGCGGGCCGAACCGTATCGGCCAGGGCATCGAGTTCGACTACTGCTGCGTGCACGCGGCGCTGGCGATGCGTGAAGACGGCTACGAGACCATCATGGTCAACTGCAACCCGGAGACCGTTTCCACGGACTACGACACCTCGGACCGCCTGTACTTCGAACCGGTGACCCTGGAGGACGTGCTGGAAATCGTCCGCGTCGAGCAGCCGAAAGGCGTGATCGTTCAGTACGGCGGGCAGACTCCGCTGAAGATCTGCCGCGCGCTGGAAGAAGCCGGCGTGCCGATCATCGGCACCAGCCCGGACGCCATCGACCGCGCCGAAGACCGCGAGCGCTTCCAGCAGATGGTCGAGCGCCTGAACCTGCGCCAGCCGCCGAACGCCACCGCGCGCAGCGAAGACGAGGCGATCGCCGCGTCCAAGCGCATCGGTTACCCGCTGGTGGTGCGCCCGTCCTACGTGCTGGGCGGCCGCGCGATGGAGATCGTTTACGAAGAGGATGAGCTCAAGCGCTACATGCGTGAGGCGGTGCAGGTGTCCAACGACAGCCCGGTGCTGCTCGACCACTTCCTCAACTGCGCCATCGAGGTCGACATCGACGCCGTATGCGACGGCGAAGATGTGGTGATCGGTGCGATCATGCAGCACATCGAGCAGGCCGGCGTTCACTCCGGCGACTCGGCGTGCTCGCTGCCGCCGTACTCGCTGCCGATGGCGATCCAGGACGAGATCCGCAGCCAGGTCAAGAAGATGGCGCTGGAGCTCGGCGTGATCGGCCTGATGAACGTGCAGATGGCCGTCCAGGGCGAAGATATCTACGTGCTCGAAGTGAACCCGCGTGCCTCGCGCACCGTGCCGTTCGTGTCCAAGTGCATCGGCACCTCGCTGGCGAAGATCGCCGCGCGGGTCATGGCCGGCAAGTCGCTCAAGGAAATCGGCTTCACCACCGAGATCATCCCGCCGTTCTTCAGCGTCAAGGAAGCGGTGTTCCCCTTCGCCAAGTTCCCCGGCGTGGACCCGATCCTCGGCCCCGAGATGAAATCCACCGGCGAAGTGATGGGTGTCGGCGACAACTTCGCCGAGGCCTTCGCCAAGGCCCAGCTGGGCGCCAGCGAAATCCTGCCGAACGCCGGCTGCGCCTTCATCAGCGTGCGCGACGACGACAAGCCGTTCGTCGAGCAGGTTGCCCGCGACCTGCTCGGTCTCGGCTTCGAAGTAGTCGCCACCGCCGGCACGGCGCGTATCATCGAGGCCGCCGGCCTGCCGGTGCGGCGCGTCAACAAGGTGACCGAGGGCCGTCCTCACGTGGTCGACATGATCAAGAACGACGAAGTCACCCTGATCATCAACACCACCGAGGGTCGCCAATCCATCGCCGACTCCTATTCCATCCGTCGTAACGCCCTGCAGCACAAGATCTGCATCACCACCACCATCGCCGGTGGCCAGGCGATCTGTGAAGCGCTCAAATTCGGTCCAGAAAAGACCGTGCGCCGTCTGCAGGACCTTCACGCAGGAATCAACGCATGACCAAGTACCCCATGACCGTGCAGGGCGCTCGCGCCCTGGAAGAAGAACTCGCCCACCTGACCAAGGTCGTCCGTCCGAAGCTGAGCCAGGACATCGGCACCGCTCGCGAGCTGGGTGACCTCAAGGAAAACGCCGAATACCACGCCGCCCGCGAGCAGCAGGGCATGGTCGAGGCGCGCATCCGCGACATCGAAGGCCGCCTGCAGAACTCGGTGGTGATCGATGTGACGACCATCGAGCACACCGGCAAGGTGATCTTCGGCAGCACCGTGGAGATCGCCAATGTCGAGACCGACGAGAGCGTCACCTACCAGATCGTCGGCGAGGACGAGGCCGACGTGAAGCAGGGCAAGCTGTCGGTCAGTTCACCGATAGCCCGGGCGCTGATCGGCAAGCTAGAAGGCGACGCCGTGGGCGTGAAGACGCCCAGCGGTCTGGTCGAGTACGAGATCGTCGAGGTTCGCCATATCTGACCTGCGCCTGCGGGCCGGCGCCGCCGCCTGGCGGTTGGCGCAGACCTTCTGGGTCGGCGGCCTGTGGCTGCTGCACTTCGTGATGGTGCCCGCGCTGCAGCGCATCGGTCTGGCGCCCTTGCTGGTCGAGGAGGTTGGCGCCGGGCTGCGTGCACTGCTGGTAGCCTTCGCGGCGTTCTGCGTGGTGCTGCAGGGCTTGATCCTGGCGCAGGCCGAGGGTTTCCCGAGCCTGTGGCAGCAAACGCGCGGTCGGCTGCTGCTGGGTATCCTGCTGATCTCGGCAACCTACCCGCTGCTGCGCGCAGGCTTGCCCGGCGCGGAGTTCGCCCCGCGCTTCGTCTACCTGCTGTTGGGTTTTTGCGGTGCGCTGCTGGTGTTGCAGCCGGTGCCGGGCCAGCCGCGGAGCTGAAGGCTCCGCCTGGCGGTGTCAGGCCTGGTGGCGGTGCAGGTTGGAGAGGTTCTTGTTCGGCTGCGGGTTCTTGCGATAGATGAGCGCCATCTTGCCGATCATCTGCACCAGCTGGGCCCGGCCGCTCTTGCACACCGCTTCGATCAGGGCGATACGTTCTTCGCGTTCGGTGATGCGGAACTGCACCTTGATCAGCTCGTGATCGTTCAGCGCGCGGTCGAGCTCGGCGGCGACGCCTTCGCTGAGGCCGTTCTCGGCGACGATCAATACCGGTTTCAGGTGGTGGCCGATAGATTTGTATTGCTTCTTCTGCTCTTGAGTGAGCGCCATAATCCGACCCCTGTTCGATTCGTTTTGCAAAAAAGTGGCGTAGTTTACCCGAGCGATTCGGGCCGCGCTCAGCCAATCACATTCGTTACCCGAGGTGCCTCGTGGCCCGTTCCAAGACTAGCCCTCGTTGGCTGAAAGAACATTTCGACGACCCCTACGTGAAGATGGCGCAGAAGGACGGCTACCGTTCGCGCGCCAGCTACAAGCTGCTGGAAATCCAGGAGAAGGACCGCATCCTGCGTCCCGGTATCACCGTCGTCGATCTCGGCGCGGCGCCCGGAGGGTGGTCGCAGGTCACCAGCCGGGTCATTGGCGACCGTGGCCGGTTAATCGCCTCCGACATCCTGGAGATGGATAGCATCCCCGACGTGACCTTCATTCAGGGTGACTTCACCGACGATGCGGTGTTCGCCCGTATCCTCGAAGCCATTGGCGAAAACCCGGTGGACCTTGTGATTTCCGACATGGCCCCCAATATGAGTGGAGTGAGAGCTTCTGATCAGCCGCGCGCCATGTATCTGTGCGAGCTGGCACTGGATCTCGCCGGCCGGGTATTGCGTCCGGGTGGCGATTTCCTGATCAAGATTTTCCAGGGTGAAGGTTTCGATCTTTACCACAAGCAGGTTCGCGAGCAGTTCGACAAGGTGCAGATGCGCAAGCCGCTGTCCTCTCGCGATCGCTCCCGTGAGCAGTACCTGCTGGCCCGCGGTTTCCGCGGAGAGTGATTGCACTAAAGCGCTTTTCTGGCAGTCTCAACGATATAAAGGGTTACAGACACCTCCCGCCCGGGGTGGGGTTGTATAGTAAGTTAGGCGGGTTACCAACCAGCCGTCATGCGGGTACGAGGTCGAATTGGCCTGCTCCAGAGGGTTAGAGAATTGAACGACATGGCAAAGAATCTGATTCTGTGGTTGATCATCGCGGCCGTCCTGGTGACCGTGATGAACAACTTCTCCAGCCCCACCGAGCCGCAGACGCTGAACTACTCGGACTTCATCGGGCAGGTCAAGGACGGCAAGGTCGAGCGCGTCACCGTGGATGGCTACGTCATCACCGGCAAGCGTGCCGACGGCGATACCTTCAAGACCATCCGCCCGGCGATCCAGGACGGCGGTCTGATCGGTGACCTGATCGACAACAACGTGGTCATCGAAGGCAAGCAGCCCGAGCAGCAGAGCATTTGGACTCAACTGCTGGTGGCGAGCTTCCCGATCCTGGTGATCATCGCGGTGTTCATGTTCTTCATGCGCCAGATGCAGGGCGGCGCCGGCGGCAAGGGTGGGCCGATGAGCTTCGGCAAGTCCAAGGCGCGCCTGCTCTCCGAGGACCAGGTGAAAACCACCTTCGCCGACGTCGCCGGGTGCGACGAGGCCAAGGAGGAGGTCAGCGAGCTGGTCGAGTTCCTGCGCGATCCGGGCAAGTTCCAGCGCCTGGGCGGGCGTATTCCGCGCGGCGTGCTGATGGTCGGCTCGCCGGGTACCGGCAAGACGCTGCTGGCCAAAGCCGTTGCCGGCGAGGCCAAGGTGCCGTTCTTCACCATTTCCGGTTCCGACTTCGTCGAGATGTTCGTCGGCGTGGGTGCATCCCGCGTTCGTGACATGTTCGACCAGGCGAAGAAACACGCGCCCTGCATCATCTTCATCGACGAGATCGATGCCGTCGGCCGCCACCGTGGCGCCGGCATGGGCGGCGGTCACGACGAGCGCGAGCAAACCCTCAACCAGTTGCTGGTTGAGATGGACGGCTTCGAGATGAACGACGGCATTATCGTCATCGCCGCGACCAACCGTCCCGACGTACTCGACCCCGCGCTGCTGCGTCCGGGCCGTTTCGACCGCCAGGTGGTGGTCGGCCTGCCGGACATCCGTGGCCGCGAGCAGATCCTCAACGTGCACATGCGCAAGGTGCCGATGGGCGAGAACGTCAAGGCAGCGGTCATCGCGCGCGGTACGCCGGGCTTCTCCGGCGCCGATCTGGCCAACCTGGTCAACGAGGCGTCGCTGTTCGCCGCGCGCTCCGGCAAGCGTGTCGTCGACATGAAGGAATTCGAGCTGGCCAAAGACAAGATCATGATGGGGGCCGAGCGCAAGACCATGGTCATGTCGGACAAGGAAAAGCTCAATACGGCCTACCACGAAGCCGGCCATGCCATCGTAGGGCGCCTGGTTCCCGAGCATGATCCGGTCTACAAGGTCTCGATCATCCCGCGTGGCCGCGCTCTGGGCGTGACCATGTTCCTCCCCGAGGAAGACCGCTACAGCCTGTCCAAGCGTGCGCTGATCGGCCAGATCTGCTCGCTGTTCGGCGGCCGTATCGCCGAAGAGATGACGCTGGGCTTCGACGGCGTCACCACCGGTGCCTCGAACGACATCATGCGCGCCACCCAGTTGGCGAAGAACATGGTCACCAAGTGGGGCCTGTCCGAGAAGCTCGGCCCGCTGATGTATGCCGAGGACGAGAACGAGGGTTACCTCGGTCGTGGCGGCAGCAGCCAGAACGCCAGCATGTCAGCGGATACCGCCAAGCTGATCGATCTGGAAATCCGCAGCATCATCGACACCTGCTACGGCACCGCCAAGCAGCTTCTGGTGGAGAACCGCGACAAGCTCGATCGCATGGCCGAAGCGCTGATGAAGTACGAAACCATCGATGCCGACCAGATCGACGACATCATGGCCGGTCGTATACCGCGCGAGCCGCGTGACTGGCAGGACGGTACGGGCGGCGCCTCGGGTCCGACCGTGACACGCCCTGAGGGTGATCGCCCGGAAACCCCGATCGGTGGTCCGGCCGGCGAACACTAAGGCAGTCATGATCTTTCAGCAAAACCAGACCCGGTTGCCTTGCGGCAACCGGGTTCTTGATTTAAGCCGCCCGCATGTCATGGGCATTCTCAACGTTACCCCCGATTCCTTTTCCGACGGCGGCCGCTTCAATGCGCTCGACGATGCGTTGCGGCACGCCGAAGCGATGGTTGCAGCGGGGGCGACGCTGATCGATGTCGGTGGCGAGTCGACCCGTCCGGGCGCCGCCATCGTATCCGTCGACGATGAGCTCGAGCGCGTCATTCCGGTCGTCCAGGCGATCGCGGCCGAGCTCGACGTGATCATCTCGGTGGATACCTCCACCCCCCAGGTGATGCGCGAAAGCGCCCGGCAGGGTGCGGGCTTGATCAACGACGTGCGTTCGCTGAGTCGCGAGGGCGCCCTGCAGGCGGCTGCCGAGAGTGGCCTGGCGGTCTGCCTGATGCATATGCGTGGCGAGCCGGCGACCATGCAGGACCGTCCGGCTTATGGGGATGTCGTCGAAGAGGTCTGTGACTATCTGGGGGCGCGCGTCGCGCTGTGCGAGGCCGCGGGAATCGGCCGTGAAAGGCTGCTCCTCGATCCTGGGTTCGGCTTTGCCAAGAACCTGGCGCATAATTTGAGCCTGTTCAAGCACCTCGACGCCCTGTTGCGGTTCGGGCTACCGCTGCTGGTGGGCGTCTCGCGCAAGAGCATGATCGGCCAGGCGCTTGGATGTGGCGTCGAAGGCCGCCTGTATGGTGGCCTGGCCCTGGCGGCCCTTGCGGTGGCCAAGGGCGCCCATATCCTGCGGGTGCATGACGTCGCCGAGACGGTCGATGTGGTTCGAATGATCGCCGCGGTGGAAGCGGCGGAATGAATTTGATGGAGCGGTTATGAGCAGAAAGTATTTCGGCACCGACGGTATTCGCGGACTGGTCGGGCAATTTCCCATTACGCCGGACTTCATGCTCAAGCTCGGCTGGGCCGCTGGAATGGCGTTCCGTCGCCAGGGCGCCTGCCGGATTCTGGTGGGCAAGGACACGCGCATCTCCGGGTACATGTTCGAATCCGCGCTGGAGGCCGGGTTGTCCGCGGCCGGCGCCGATGTGTTGCTGCTCGGGCCCATGCCGACACCCGCCATTGCCTATCTGACCCGCACCTTCCACGCCGAGGCGGGTATCGTCATCAGCGCCTCGCACAACCCGCACTACGACAACGGCATCAAGTTCTTCTCCGGCCACGGCACCAAGCTGCCCGACGAGGTAGAACTGATGATCGAGGAACTGCTCGATACGCCGATGGTGGTGGTGGATTCCGCCAAGCTGGGCAAGGTCTCGCGGATCAACGACGCCGCCGGACGCTACATCGAGTTCTGCAAGAGCAGCGTGCCGACCAGTACCGATTTCGCCGGGCTGAAGATCGTCGTCGACTGTGCCCACGGGGCGACCTACAAGGTGGCGCCGAACGTGTTCCGCGAGTTGGGTGCCGAGGTCAGCGTCCTTGCCGCCCAGCCCAATGGCCTGAACATAAACGACCAGTGCGGTTCGACCCATGTGGAGTCGTTGCAGGCGACCGTCATCGAGCAGCACGCCGACCTCGGCATCGCCTTCGATGGCGACGGCGATCGCGTGCTGATGGTCGATCACACCGGTGCCATCGTCGACGGTGACGAGCTGCTCTACGTGATCGCTCGCGATCTGCGCGAGCAGGGTCGGTTGCAGGGGGGGGTAGTCGGCACCCTGATGAGCAACCTGGGGCTCGAACTTGCATTCAAGGAGCTGGACATTCCGTTCGTGCGCGCCAAGGTGGGCGACCGGTACGTGATGAGCGAGCTGCTGTCGCGTGGCTGGCAGCTGGGTGGCGAGAACTCCGGGCACATCGTCTGCTGCCAGTACACCACCACCGGCGACGCGATCATCGCCGCACTGCAGGTGCTGATGGCGCTCAAGCGTCGCGGGCAGACGCTGGCCGAAGCGCGCCAGGCACTGCGCAAGTGCCCGCAGGTTCTGGTCAACGTGCGTTTTTCCGGCGATCTGGATCCGGTCGAGCACCCGGCTGTCCAGGACGCCTGCGAGCGTGTTCAGGAGCGCATGGCGGGGCGCGGCCGCGTGCTGTTGCGCAAGTCGGGCACCGAGCCGCTGGTGCGGGTGATGGTCGAAGGTGACGATGAAGCCCAAGTGCGCGGCTACGCCGATGAGCTGGCGAAGGTCGTGACAGAGGTATGTGCTTGATTCGCTTGCCAGTCCGCAAGCTCTTGGTTAACATCTGCGCCCACTTTGATCGACGAGGTTGAGCATGCGTCGCCCGATGGTTGCTGGTAACTGGAAAATGCACGGTACCCGCGCCAGCGCTGATGCGCTCGCCCAAGGTGTTCGCCAGCTGGCGATACCGGATTCGGTCGAAGTCGCCGTACTGCCGCCTTTTCTCCATGTAGAGCGCGTGCTCGAGGTTCTCGCCGATTCGCCCATAGCGGTCGGTGCGCAAAACTGCGCGAAAGAGCCTTGGCAAGGTGCGCTGACGGGAGAAGTTTCCGCGGCTCAGTTGGCTGATGCAGGTTGCAAGCTGGTGTTGATCGGGCATTCCGAGCGCCGCCAGCTGTTCGGCGAGAGTGACGAGTTGCTCAGCCGCAAGTTCATCGCGGCGCAGTCGCATGGGTTGGTGCCCATCCTCTGTGTCGGCGAGACGCTGGAGCAGCGTCAGGCGGGACGGACGCTCGAAGTGGTGTCCGAGCAGTTGGGCAGCATCATCCATGAATTGGGTATCGGTGCCTTCTTCAATGCGGTGATCGCCTATGAGCCGGTCTGGGCCATTGGTACCGGACTAACTGCGACGCCGGCCCAGGCGCAAGCGGTCCATGCGGCGATTCGCGCGCAGTTGGCGGGTGAGAGCACCGAAGTGGCGCAGGGTATGAGGATTCTTTACGGCGGCAGCGTCAAGGCCACCAATGCCGCCGAGCTGTTTGGCATGGCGGATATCGATGGGGGGCTGATTGGTGGTGCCTCCTTGAATGCGGATGAATTCGGTGCGATCTGTCGCGCCGCGGGATGCTGATGAAATGCTGCAAACTGTCGTAATCGTTGTTCACCTGCTGGGGGCTCTGAGCGTTATCGCCCTGGTGCTTCTGCAGCAGGGGAAAGGTGCGGATGCGGGTGCCTCTTTTGGCTCCGGTGCTTCCGCAACTGTATTTGGCGGCCAAGGTTCCTCTACCTTTCTGAGTCGAGTTACTGCTATACTGGCCACCGTTTTTTTCTTGACCAGCTTGGGCTTAGGTTACTTTGCTAAGGAAAAGGCTGAAGCGCTGACTAACGTCGGCCTGCCTGATCCGGCGGTCATGGAAGTGCAGAAGAAAGAATCGGCAGCAAGTGATGTGCCGGTGCTCGAAGAGCAAAAGCCAGCGGCCAACGATGGCGCTGACGTACCTCAGGCTCCAGAGCAGAAGTAGAAGGCAAGTTTTGCCGAGGTGGTGGAATTGGTAGACACGCTACCTTGAGGTGGTAGTGGCCATAGGCTGTAGGGGTTCGAGTCCCCTCCTCGGTACCAATACTCAGCAAAGCCCGCAATAGCGGGCTTTGCTGTTAGCGGAGGTTCGGTTGACCTGAAAGGGTAAATAACCGTATACTTTCGCCCCAGCTTTGTCGCGGGGTGGAGCAGTTTGGTAGCTCGTCGGGCTCATAACCCGAAGGTCGTTGGTTCAAATCCAGCCCCCGCAACCAGTAGTAGCGAAGCCCCTTTTCAGGGGCTTTTTGCTAGCTGGACAGTCTGCCGCCGGGCAACTCCAGGCGGCTTCAAGGGATGGGCGTTTCGCCCATTTTTTATTTGCACAGCATGCGCGAGGGGCTTTCGTGTCGAGCAAGCTAGAACAGTTGCAGGCCATGTTGGCGCCGGTAGTGGAAGCCCTGGGTTACCAATGCTGGGGCGTCGAATTCATTTCTCAGGGTAAGCATTCGCTGCTGCGGGTCTATATCGATAGCGCCGATGGAATTCTGGTCGAGGACTGCGAAAAGGTCAGTCGCCAGATCAGCGGCGTGCTCGATGTGGAAGATCCCATCGCCAGCGAGTACACCCTCGAAGTCTCCTCTCCGGGAATGGACCGGCCACTGTTCACCTTGGAACAGTTCGCCGCTCATGCCGGTGAGCAGGTCAAGATCAAGCTGCGTTCGCCCTTCGAGGGGCGGCGCAATTTTCAGGGCATCCTCCGCGGTACGGAAGAACAGGACGTAGTGGTGCTGGTCGACGATCACGAATACCTGTTGCCGATCGATTCGGTCGACAAAGCCAACATTATTCCCCGTTTTGACTGAGGGGCGGATCCCCGCGGGTCCAATGGATTGCGAGAGGCGAGGCGTACGATGAGCAAAGAAGTACTGCTGGTTGTTGAGTCGGTGTCCAATGAAAAGGGCGTACCGGCCAGTGTGATTTTCGAGGCGCTTGAGTTGGCCTTGGCCACGGCGACCAAGAAACGCTATGAAGATGACGTCGAGTTGCGGGTGGAGATCAATCGCCAGACCGGTAACTACGAGACGTTCCGTCGCTGGACCGTGGTCCCCGACGAGGAGTTCGAGGAGCCGGCGGCCCAGTACACCCTGGACCAGGCGCAGGAGCGCAAGGCCGACGCCCAGTACGGCGACGTGTTCGAAGAGAAGATCGATTCCATCGAGTTCGGCCGCATCGCTGCGCAGACCGCCAAGCAGGTCATCGTGCAGAAGGTGCGCGAAGCCGAGCGTGCGCAAGTGGTCGAGGCCTATCGCGACCGCGTTGGCGACATCATCTTCGGCACCGTGAAGAAGGTCACCCGCGACAACGTCATCGTCGACCTCGGCAACAACGCCGAAGCGCTGCTGGCCCGCGAAGATATCATCCCGCGTGAGACTTTCCGAGTCGGCGCCCGCGTGCGTGCGCTGCTCAAGGAAATTCGCGCCGAAAACCGTGGTCCTCAGTTGATCCTGTCGCGCACCGCGCCGGCGATGCTGATCGAGCTGTTCCGCATTGAAGTACCGGAAATCGCCGAAGAGCTCATCGAAGTGATGGCCGCCTCGCGTGATCCGGGTTCGCGCGCCAAGATCGCCGTCCGCTCCAAGGACAAGCGCATCGATCCGCAGGGCGCCTGCATCGGCATGCGCGGTTCGCGCGTGCAGGCGGTGTCCGGCGAACTGGGCGGCGAGCGTGTCGACATCGTGTTGTGGGACGACAATGCCGCGCAGTTCGTGATCAACGCCATGGCCCCGGCCGAAGTGGCGGCGATCATCGTCGACGAAGACGCCCACGCGATGGACATCGCCGTTGGCGAAGACAATCTCGCCCAGGCCATCGGGCGCGGCGGCCAGAACGTTCGCCTTGCCAGTCAGTTGACCGGCTGGACGCTGAACGTGATGACCGAGGCCGATATCCAGGCCAAGCAGCAGGCCGAGACCGGCGACATCATGCAGGCCTTCATCGATGAACTGGAAGTCGACGAGGAGCTCGCCCAGGTACTGGTTGAAGAGGGTTTCACCAGTCTGGAAGAGATCGCCTACGTGCCGATGGAAGAGATGCTCAACATCGATGGCTTCGACGAAGACATCGTCAATGAGCTGCGTTCCCGTGCCAAGGATCGCCTGCTGACCAAGGCCATCGCCAACGAAGAGAAGTTGGCGGATGCCCAGCCGGCCGAAGACCTGCTCTCGCTCGAGGGTATGGAGAAGGACCTGGCGTTGGAACTGGCAATGCGCGGGGTCATCACCCGCGAAGATTTGGCCGAGCAGTCGATCGACGACTTGCTCGACATAGACGGCATGGATGAAGAGCGTGCCGGCAAGCTGATCATGGCCGCCCGAGCCCATTGGTTCGAGTAAGCAGTCGCGGTCGAGGAGAGAGATGCATGACGCAAGTCACGGTGAAAGAACTGGCCCAAGTGGTCGACACACCGGTCGAGCGCCTGCTGCTGCAGATGCGTGAGGCAGGTCTGTCGCACACCAGCGCCGAGCAAGTAGTGACCGATAACGAAAAGCAGGCCCTGCTGGCCCATCTGAAGGGCAGCCACGGCGAGAAACTGGAAGAGCCGCGCAAGATCACCTTGCAGCGCAAGACCACCACGACCCTGCGGGTTGCCGGTAGCAAGACCATCAGCGTCGAAGTGCGCAAGAAGAAGACCTACGTCAAGCGCAGCCCTGACGAGATCGAAGCCGAGAAGCAACGCGAGCTGGAAGAGCAGCGCGCTGCGGAAGAGGCGGCTCGCCTGAAGGCCGAGGAAGAAGCCAAGCGTCGCGCCGAAGAAGAAGCGCGCCGCCAGCAGGCGCAACCTTCCGTCGAAGAAGTGGGCGCAGCCGTGCCTGCCGCGGCCGTCGCCGAAGTCGTCTCCGTCGAGCTTCCAGTCGCTGCGGCACCCGTCGAAGAGCGCAAGAAGGAAGAAGTGCGGCGCCCCGAGAAGGCGCGCAGCGATGACGACGAACGTCGTGATCGCAAGCACACCCAGCATCGCCCCGCGCCGAAAGACAAGGTGCCCGCTCCGCGTGTCGCACCACGCAGCACCGACGACGAAAGCGACAGCTTTGGCCGTCGTGGTGGCCGCGGCAAGGCGAAGCTGAAGAAACGCAATCAGCATGGGTTCCAGAGCCCAACAGGACCCATCGTGCGCGACGTGAATATCGGTGAAACCATCACCGTGGCCGACCTGGCTGCACAGATGGCGGTCAAGGGCGCTGAAATCGTCAAGTTCATGTTCAAGATGGGCACCCCGGTGACCATCAACCAGGTGCTGGATCAGGAGACTGCCCAACTGATCGCCGAAGAGTTCGGCCACAAGGTCAAGCTGGTCAGCGACAACGCCCTGGAAGAGCAACTGGCCGAATCGCTGAAGTTCGAAGGTGAATCCTTCCACCGTGCGCCGGTCGTTACCGTCATGGGTCACGTCGACCACGGCAAGACCTCGCTGCTCGACTATATTCGTCGCGCCAAGGTGGCCGCTGGCGAAGCCGGCGGTATCACCCAGCACATCGGTGCCTACCACGTGGAAACCGACCGCGGCATGGTCACCTTCCTCGATACCCCCGGTCACGCTGCGTTCACCCAGATGCGTGCCCGTGGTGCCCAGGCTACCGATATCGTCATCCTCGTGGTGGCAGCCGACGACGGCGTGATGCCGCAGACCCAGGAAGCCGTGCAGCATGCCAAGGCAGCCGGGGTTCCGATCGTGGTCGCGATCAACAAGATGGACAAGCCGGAAGCCAACCCGGACAACATCAAGAACGGCCTGGCCGCGCTCGATGTGATTCCGGAAGAGTGGGGCGGCGACGCGCCTTTCGTGGGCGTCTCGGCCAAGGCCGGTACCGGCGTCGACGAGTTGCTGGAAGCCGTACTGCTGCAAGCCGAGGTTCTCGAGCTCAAGGCTACGCCGACGGCCCCGGGCCGCGGTGTGGTGGTCGAATCCCGTCTCGACAAGGGCCGTGGCCCGGTAGCCACTGTGCTGGTTCAGGACGGCACCCTGCGTCAGGGCGACATGGTCCTGGTCGGCGTCAATTTTGGCCGCGTGCGCGCCATGCTTGACGAGAACGGCAAGCCGATCAAGGAAGCCGGCCCGTCGATTCCGGTCGAGATCCTCGGCTTGGACGGCACTCCGGATGCTGGCGACGACATGACCGTGGTCGCCGACGAGAAGAAGGCCCGCGAGGTTGCCCTGTTCCGTCAAGGCAAGTTCCGCGAGGTCAAGCTGGCTCGTGCGCATGCGGGCAAGCTGGAAAACATCTTCGAGAACATGGGCCAGGAAGAGAAGAAGACGCTCAACATCGTCCTCAAGTCCGACGTCCGTGGTTCGCTGGAAGCGCTGCAGGGTTCGCTCAGCGGCCTGGGCAACGACGAAGTCCAGGTGCGCGTGGTCGGCGGCGGTGTCGGTGGTATTACCGAGTCCGATGCCAACCTGGCGCTGGCTTCCAACGCGGTGCTGTTCGGCTTCAACGTGCGTGCCGACGCCGGTGCTCGCAAGATCGTCGAGGCCGAAGGCCTGGACATGCGTTACTACAACGTGATCTACGACATCATCGAAGACGTCAAGAAAGCCCTGACCGGCATGCTTGGCAGCGATGTTCGCGAGAACATCCTCGGTATCGCCGAAGTTCGCGACGTGTTCCGCTCGCCGAAATTCGGCGCGGTCGCCGGTTGCATGGTCACCGAGGGTCTGGTGCACCGCAATCGTCCGATCCGCGTACTGCGCGACGACGTGGTGATCTTCGAGGGCGAACTGGAATCCCTGCGCCGCTTCAAGGACGACGTGTCCGAAGTGCGGGCCGGCATGGAGTGCGGTATCGCCGTGAAGAGCTACAACGACGTCAAGGTCGGCGACAAGATCGAAGTCTTCGAGAAGGTCCAGGTGGCGCGCAGCCTCTAAGCTGCTTCCGTCGCTCAACGCAACGCCCGGTTCGGCTCTGCCTGACCGGGCGTTTGCCGCTTATGAACCGGGCGGGTTTCCCTTTCCGCCCGGTGTACAGGTAGTCAGAACATGGCCAAAGAATTCAGCCGTACCCAGCGTATCGGCGACCAGATGCAGCGCGAACTGGCGCTGCTCATCCAGCGTGAAATCAAGGACCCGCGCCTCGGCCTGGTGACCATCACCGCCGTCGAGGTCAGCCGCGATCTGTCCCACGCCAAGGTGTTCATCACCGTGATGGGGCAGGACGACGACAAGATCGCGTCGAACCTGAAGATTCTGCAGGACGCCGCCGGCTTCCTGCGCATGCACCTGGGCAAGGCGATGAAGCTGCGCACCGTGCCGCAGATGCATTTCCACTACGACGCCAGCATTCGTCGCGGCGTAGAGCTGTCGGCGCTGATCGAGCGTGCCGTGGCGGAAGACCGCAAGCACAGCGGCGAGTCCGAGGAGTAAGCCTTGGCTCAGGTGAAACGAATCCGCCGCAACGTCAGCGGAATCCTGGTGCTCGACAAGCCGCGGGGCTTCAGCTCCAACGCCGCGCTGCAGAAGGTCCGCTGGCTGCTCAATGCGGAGAAGGCCGGCCACACCGGCAGCCTCGACCCGCTGGCGACCGGCGTGCTGCCCCTGTGCTTCGGCGAGGCGACCAAGTTTTCCCAGTACCTGCTGGACGCCGACAAGGGTTACGAAACCGTCGCCCAGCTCGGCGTGACCACCACCACCGGCGATGCCGAGGGTGAAGTCACCCATCGGCAGCCGGTCGACGTCAGTCGCGAGGCGCTGGAAGCCGCGCTGCCGGGCTTCCGGGGCGATATCCAGCAGATTCCGCCGATGTACTCGGCGCTCAAGCGCGATGGCCAGCCGCTGTACAAGCTGGCGCGGGCGGGCGAAGTGGTGGAGCGCGAGGCGCGTTCTGTTACTATTGCGCGCCTGGAATTGCTCGACTTCGAGGCCGACAAGGCGCGTCTGGCGGTAGCCTGCAGCAAGGGCACCTACATTCGCACGCTGGTCGAGGACCTTGGTCAGCAACTGGGCTGCGGGGCGCATGTCGCCGAACTGCGCAGAACACAGGCCGGCCCCTACTCCCTGGCCCAGGCGATCAGCCTGGAAACCCTGGAACAGGTGCATGCCGAAGGCGGCGCCGAGGCACTGGACCAGTTCCTGTTGCCGTCGGACAGCGGCCTGGAGCATTGGCCGCTGATCCAGCTGTCGGAACACAGCGCCTACTACTGGCTGCACGGCCAGCCGGTTCGCGCCCCCGAGGCACCGAAGTTCGGCATGTTGCGGGTACAGGACCACAATGGCCGCTTCATCGGTATCGGTGAAGTGAGCGAAGACGGGCGCATCGCGCCGCGTCGACTGATTCGATCGGAGTGATCGATACCGCGTGCGGATTCGTCCGCGCGGGGCAATGAGGGTGGCTGTCAGCAGGCACGGTCATTCCTCTTTTAAAAACACGGGACCTGTCCCGGCCTGTTCACTCAAGGAGCCCTAATCATGGCACTGAGCGTTGAAGAAAAATCCCAGATCGTTAACGAGTACAAGCAAGCTGAAGGCGACACCGGTTCTCCGGAAGTGCAAGTTGCACTGCTGACCTTCAACATCAACAAGCTTCAGGATCACTTCAAGGCCAACGGCAAGGATCACCACTCGCGTCGTGGTCTGATCCGTATGGTCAACCAGCGCCGTAAGCTGCTGGATTACCTGAAGGGTAAGGACACCACTCGTTACAGCGCCCTGATCGGTCGCCTGGGTCTGCGTCGCTAAGACGCTGCCTGAGCCGGAAGCTGGAAGTTTGCGACTGGATGCCGGGTTTTCCCGGTTTCCGCTCACAGGCTTCCAGCTTTCTGGCTTTTTACCAGGACGGTTTTCGGGTCCGAATCCCGACACTGCCCGCTAATTTCGCAAGAAGCGCAGTTTCCCCAAAGGCAACGAAGAGAAGGAAAACACCGTGAACCCGGTAATCAAGAAATTCCAGTTCGGTCAGTCGACCGTCACCCTCGAGACGGGTCGTATTGCCCGCCAAGCCTCCGGCGCTGTGCTGGTCACCGTCGATGACGACGTCACCGTGCTGGTCGCCGTGACCGGTGCCAAGAGCGCCGATCCGAGCAAGGGCTTCTTCCCGCTGTCCGTGCACTACCAGGAAAAGACCTACGCCGCCGGCAAGATCCCCGGTGGGTTCTTCAAGCGTGAAGCGCGTCCGTCCGAGAAAGAGACGCTGACCTCGCGCCTGATCGACCGTCCGATCCGTCCGCTGTTCCCGGAAGGCTTCATGAACGAAGTGCAGGTCATCTGCACCGTCGTTTCCACCAGCAAGAAGACCGATCCGGACATCGCTGCGATGATCGGCACCTCCGCCGCTTTGGCCATCTCCGGCATTCCGTTCGACGGCCCGATCGGCGCCGCTCGCGTGGCCTTCCACGAAAGCACCGGCTACCTGCTGAACCCGACCTACGAGCAACTCAAGGCCTCGAGCCTGGACATGGTCGTGGCCGGCACCAAGGACGCCGTGCTGATGGTCGAATCCGAAGCCAAGGAACTGACCGAAGACCAGATGCTGGGCGCCGTGCTGTTCGCCCACGAAGAGTTCCAGGCCGTGATCAAGGCCGTTGGCGAACTGGCTGCCGAAGCCGGCAAACCGACCTGGGACTGGCAGGCCAAGCCGGCCAACACCAGCCTGCTCGACGCCATCCGCAGCGAATTCGGCGAAGCCATCTCCCAAGCCTACACCATCACCGTCAAGCACGAGCGCTACGGCCGTCTCGGCGAGCTGCGCGACCAGATCGTCGCCAAGTTCTCCGGTGAGGAAGGCCAGCCGTCCGCCGGCGAAGTCAAGGATGCCTTCGGCGAGATCGAGTACCGCACCGTTCGCGAAAACATCGTCAACGGCAAACCGCGTATCGATGGTCGCGACACCCGCACTGTGCGCGGCCTGAACATCGAAGTCGGCGTGCTCGACAAGACCCACGGCTCGGCGCTCTTCACCCGCGGTGAAACCCAGGCCCTGGTCGTCGCCACCCTCGGCACCGCGCGTGACGCACAGCTGCTCGATACCCTCGAAGGCGAGAAGAAAGACCCCTTCATGCTGCACTACAACTTCCCGCCCTATTCGGTCGGCGAGTGTGGTCGCATGGGTGCCACCGGCCGCCGCGAGATCGGCCACGGTCGTCTGGCCCGCCGTTCCGTAGCCGCCATGCTGCCGAGCGCGGACGAATTCCCCTACACCATTCGCGTGGTGTCGGAGATCACCGAGTCCAACGGCTCCAGCTCCATGGCCTCGGTCTGCGGCGCTTCCCTCGCGCTGATGGATGCCGGTGTGCCGATGAAGGCGCCGGTCGCCGGTATCGCCATGGGCCTGGTCAAGGAAGGCGAGAAGTTCGCCGTTCTGACCGACATCCTCGGCGACGAAGACCACCTGGGCGACATGGACTTCAAGGTGGCCGGTACCGCCAAGGGCGTCACCGCGCTGCAGATGGACATCAAGATCCAGGGCATCACCGAAGAGATCATGGAAATCGCGCTGAACCAGGCTCTGGAAGCGCGTCTGAACATCCTCGGCCAGATGAATCAGGTCATCGCCCAGTCGCGTACCGAGCTGTCGGCCAATGCGCCGACCATGATCGCGATGAAGATCGACCAGGACAAAATCCGCGATGTCATCGGCAAGGGTGGCGCGACCATCCGTGGTATCTGCGAAGAGACCAAGGCCTCGATCGACATCGAAGACGATGGCTCGATCAAGATCTTTGGCGAAACCAAGGACGCCGCCGAGGCTGCCAAGCAGCGCGTACTGGCGATCACCGCGGAAGCCGAGATCGGCAAGATCTACGTCGGCAAGGTCGAGCGCATCGTCGACTTCGGTGCCTTCGTCAACATCCTTCCGGGCAAGGACGGCCTGGTGCACATCTCGATGCTGAGCGATCAGCGCGTCGAGAAAGTCACCGACGTGCTGAAGGAAGGCCAGGAAGTCGAAGTGCTGGTACTGGACGTCGATAACCGCGGCCGCATCAAGCTGTCGATCAAGGACGTCGCCGCTGCCAAGGCATCGGGCGTCTGATCGATCAGGCGACAGGAAAAGGGGCCCTTCGGGGCCCTTTTTCGTTTTCGGCACCAGGCGAAGGCGCCCCGAAAAAACAGTGCAAATTGCATGTGTAAAATTTCGCCGACTTGCAAAGTGCAAGGAGGCCGCTTCGTTAACGTTTTTCAAGTGCCTGAATTTATTGGATTTATGTTTGTCTAGAAGATGGCACAGCGCTTGCGCTGTTATACGTGGACTGCGGCGGGACATAGCTGCAGGCACTATCAGAAAAACAGGAGTACATCCGCATGAAACAGCCTTTCACCAAGTGGACTTTTGCCGCTGTCGCCGCCACTGCTCTGAGCCTGCCCCTGGCCAATGCCGCGTTTGCTGCTACCCCCGTTCAGTCTCAGCCGCAAATGCTGGCCGCCAACGAGAAAGTCGATCAGGCCGAAGAAGCGGTTTCTGATACCTGGATCACCAGCAAGGTCAAATCCAGCTTCCTCGCCGATGACAGCATCAGCGGCCTGGACATCAAAGTAGAAACCAACAAGGGTGTGGTTTCGCTCTCCGGCGTAGTGCCGAGCGATGCCGAGCGTGACCTTGCCGTGCAGAAAGCCAAGACAATCAAAGGTGTCAAAGCTGTCTCCGCAGACGGCCTGAAGTCCACCGAGTAACACGCCGCGTGCCGACCGCTGCAGCCAGGATGGCGCTGCCTGAATCCGGAGGATTGCGGTCACAGTCAGCCCGCTCATAGCGAGGACTGTCGCAGGGAAGACCGCTCAGGATGAGCGACAGGAACGCAGTCCGCTGCTGACCGACAGGAAGTACTAAGCCCCGCCCGGGCAACCGGGCGGGGCTTTTTCATGCGCCATACAGGCTTGAACGTGCGCGCCGTTTTCTATCCTTGGATTTGCCCCTGAGCGCCGCCGGGTAACACCGCGCTAATGGGTGTGCACGGCGCACCCTACCGTCGCCGACTGCGGCTCCGCATTTCAGTAGGGTGCGCCACGCGCACCAGCAGTCGGCACCGCATCCCGATGCGCGTGGCCTCTGATGAGCTTAGTGTCGGCTAACGCGCCTAGTTGCGCTTGCTGTCGACGTTGACCAGCCGGTTGCCCTCGAAGCGCAGGTAGTAGTACATGCCGTTGCGCGGGCCGTAGAGCCACTCCTCCACCTGCATCTCGTTGCGATAGCCGTAGTCGTCGGTGCGTTCGCGGTAGCCGAGGAAGTCGCGGCTGACCGGATCGCCGCATTTGCCCGCCACCTCCGCCATGTGATCGTCCGTCGTGACCAGCGCATTGCCGCAGCGAAACGACGAGGACGCCTGGGTCTGGGCGGCCAGGGGCAGCAGGCAGAGAAGAGCGAGAAGACGGTAGGTCACGATGGATGGCTGCTGGATGAGGAGCGGCCAGCCTACACCCGAGGCTGGCGCGCTGTCAGGGGCGCCGCGATTCGATTCGTATCAGCCGGTTTCCCTCGAAGCGGAGGATGTAGAGCATCCCGTTGTTGGGGCCGTAGATCCACTCTTCGATCTTCAGGTCGGCGCGCGAATAGCCGTCGGTGAAACCGACCAGATCGCGTTCCCGGGGTGCGCCGCACTTGCTCTCCACCTCGAAGGCGCGATCGCCGGCGCTGACCAGGTTGCTGCCGCAGCGCATGCTGTCGGCGGCCATGCCCGTCGAGGCCATCACGCCCAGCAGTGCACCGATGGCCCAGCGCCTCATTCTGCATCCAGGTGCAGGGTGGTGGGCACTGGACCGTTTCCTTCGCCCTGGATCAGGCTGACGTCGAGCAGGTAGATGCGCTGATCCTCCAGGCCGCCGCGTTGCACCAGGTAATCCTTGATGTTCGCGGCGCGGTCCTGGGCCAGCTTGCGCGAGAGCAGGCTGGTCGGGCGCTGTACCCAGGAGCCGATCACTGCCTCGCGCATCTTCGCCACGCGCTGTTCGCGGTCGAGCTCTTTCCACTCCGCCGGCGGCTGCTGCTTGAGCCGATCGCGGTAGATGCCTTCTAGCAGCGCGGGCTTGTCATCGTCCTCCACCACCAGCTCGTCGGCGCTGGCCGGCACCTTGTCGCCGCGCCGCTGCAGCATGCGGTACCTGACGGTGCGGTACTCACGCTCCAGGCGCTGCTCGGCCAGGGGCAGGCCATCGCTGGCACGGGCGCTGACGCCTTCGACTTCCAAGCGCAGTTCGGGGCGCTTCTTCAGCGCATCGGCGAGGGTGTCCAGCGAGCGCATCGCGCTGTCGTCCAGTTCGGCGCTGCCGGGCGCGAAGGAAACCTGATCCAGGTTGTCGCCGCCACCGGGCACCAGCCCGGCGATCAGCTTGAAGGGCGCCTGCACCGCGCGCAGCACCAGGTTGCGCAGGGTCTGCCAGACGATCGGCATGACGCTGAACTGTGGGTCGTTGAGGTTGCCCTGCACCGGCAGCTCGATGGAGATCACGCCCTTGGTGTCCTTGAGCAAGGCCACCGCCAGGCGCACCGGCAGGTCCACCGCGTCCTTGCTGTCGACCCGTTCACCCAGCTCCAGCTGATGCAGCACCAGCTTGTTCTCGGCGTTCAGCCGGCCCTGCTCGACCGTGTAATGCAGGTCGAGGTCGAGGCGGCCCTTGCGGATGCGGTAGCCGGCGAACTTGCCGGAGTAGGGCGTCAGCGTGGTCAGCTCGACGTTGTGGAAGCTGGTGGCGATGTCCAGGCTGTTAAGCGGATCGAAGGCTTCCAGGCGGCCACGGATGCTGACCGGCGCGTAGCGGTCCACCTTGCCGGCGATTTCCACCGCAGCGGCCTTCTTGCTGCGGTTGTCGAGGGTGCCGATCTTTCCGTTGAGCTGGCCGATGGCGGTGGCGAAGTTGGGGCGCAGGCTGAAGTCGGCGAAGTTCGCCGAACCGTCCTTGAGGCCGATCGCACCGATGCGTATCGCCAGCGGCGGGCTGTCCGGCTCGTTCGAGGGCGGCTGCGGAACCAGCAGCTCCTTGACGTTGGTGGTGAGGTCCTCGTTGATCACCACGCGTGCGTAGGGCTGGTCGAGATTGACCGTGTCGATGCTCAGGCTCTTGCCGTGGCGGTAATCCAGGCCCTTGATCGCCAGCGCGCGCCATTTGACGAAGTCGCGCTCCTTGAGCGTGTCGAGCGTATGCAACTGGGCCACGTCGGCCCTGCCGGTGACGCTCAATGCCAGAGGCTCGGTGCCGGTCAGCGAGACATCGAGATCGCTGCTCAGCAGGCCGCTGCGCAACTCCAGGCGAATGAACGGGCTGAGGTAGGCCTGGGCCAGGCGCAGGTCGATGTCCTTGCTGACGACCTTGAGTTGCGCGCTGGTCGGCTGCAATTGGGCCTGGCCTTGCACCTGCAGACGTCCCTGGCCGGCTATGGCGGTGTTCAGCTTGAGCTGGAAGGGCGAGGTTCCGAGGCTGTCGAAGGCGCTGACGTCCAGGTCCAGCGGGCCGACTTCCAGCGCGACCGCGGGCTTCGGCTGGCGGTCGGCGAGATGCAGTTTCGCGCCCCGCAGCTGCGCATCCTGCAGCAGCACCTGCCAGGGCGTTTGCGCTTCCGTCGCTTCCGCTGCCGACGGTGCGGCTTCGACGGCAGCGGCCGGGGCGGGCTCGGCGGCGTTCTGCGCGAACAGCTTCTGCCAGTCGATCTGGCCGTCGGCCTCGCGGGCGGCCCAGGCTTCCAGGCCCTGGCTGCGCACCTCGCCGATTTCCACATGGCTCCGGGCCAGGTCCAGCGCCACCTTGGCCACGTCCAGGCTGGCGAGCTTGAGCAGCGGACGGCCATCCGGTGCCTTGATCGAGAACGGCGCCAGCTTGAGGCTGGCGTCGCTCAGGCGCAGCTCGGTGCCCTGGCTGAGGTCCAGCTCGTAACGGCTGTCCAGGCTGGCGCTGCCTTCCTCGAGGTCCAGCGGCGCGGCGTCGCGCACGTAGGGCCAGAACGTCTTCAAGGCGACGTCGGTGACCTGCAGGTGCCCGCTGGAGCGGATCGGCGCCAGGCTCACCTGGCCCTGCCAGTCGATGCGGCCACCGGCCGGATTGCTGGCGGACAGCGTGGCCTCGGCGTTGCCATCGGGCAGTGTGCTGAGGTTCGCCAGGTCGAGCTCCAGCGAGTCGTAGAAGAATTCGATCGGCTCACTCGGGCGCAGGTCCTCGAAGTGCAGCTTGCCGCCGGCGATCGCCAGGCGGTCGATGCGCACGGGGAACGGGCCTTCATCGGCGTCGGCCGGTGCTTCGGCCGCCGTTTCGGCGGGCGGCAACTTGAACAGTTGGGCGAGGTTCAACGCGCCGTCCTTGGCGAAGCGCAGGTCCACCAGCGGCTGCTCGAGTTCCACATCGGCCAGGTGCAGCGCACCGCTCCAGAGGCTGTTCAGCTGCAGGTTGGCGTAGAGCCGGGCGAAGGCCAGCGACTCGCCGCCGACCTCGCCGAAGCGCAGCCCGGTCAGCTCCAGCTCCAGCGTGAAGGGGTTGAAGCGGACCTTTTCCAGATGCGCCGGAACCGTGGCGTACTCGGCGAGCTTCGCGTTGACCACGCGCACCGCGACGGCGGGCAGGATCAGGAAACCGATCAGGGCATACAGCGCGAGGGCGACCAGGGCGGCGATGCCGGCGCGTTTCAATCCTTTGGGCATGGGTAGTCTTCTGTCCCGACGAAAGGTTCGTTGGAGTATGGCATGTCGTCGCGGTTCCGAAGCGCCGCTGCGGTTTCGCTAGAAGCGCAGCACCAGTGTCTTCAGCGGCGGCTGGCCATCGCGCGAGGGAAAGTCCGCCGCCGGTTCGATCTGCTGGCAGTCACGCACGCGGCGACCGAGCTTGCTGGCGCAGCGCAGCACCTGCTCGCGCCAGTCGGCGAGGGCGACCTTCGCCAGGTTGTTGCAGCAGACCAGCACGCCATCCTCCGCGGTGGCCAGCAGCGCGGGCTTGAGCAGGCTCTGGTAGTCGCGCAGCAGATCGACGGTGCCGAACGCGCTCTTCGCCCAGGCTGGCGGGTCGAGGAACACCAGGTCGAAGGTGCGCTGCGCCAGGCGTGGGTACGACGGCAGCCTGTGCCCACGGCGGCTGCCGACCGGCAGCCCGGCGAGCTGGCGGATCGCCGAGAAGTAGTCGGACTGCACGAAGCTCATCGCCAGCCCCGGATTGAGCGCCAGATTTTGCCGGCCGACCGCCAGGTTGCCTTCGGCGAAATCCAGGTTGCACACCTCGCTCGCGCCGCCGGCCGCCGCGCAGAGCCCGACGCCGCAGGTATAGGCGAACAGGTTGAGCACCGACTTGCCGGCGCTGTGCGCCTTGACCCAGACGCGCGCGTTGCGCAGGTCGAGAAACAGCAGCGGGTCCTGGCCGGGATGGCGACCGCGCACGCGATAGTTCAGCCCCCATTCGCGCCCGACGAGGTCGGCCAGCGCGGCGGCGTCGGGCTGGTGCGCTCCGGCGCTGCGGTCGATGCGTGAATTGCCACCGGAGCGGTCGTTGTAGACCAGCAGCAAGGGAACACCGAGGGCCGCCTCGACCTGGCCGAGCAGGTCCGGCAGCAGGGCCTGATCCAGCGGCTGGTGGAAACTCTGGATCAGCAACTGGCGGCCGTAGCGGTCGATGGTCAGGCCGGGCGCGCCTTCCTGGCTGCCGTGGAACAGCCGGTAGCAGTCGGTGGTCTGGGCGTGCAGTTGGGCGAGCAGCGGCTGGCGCTGGAGGAGGGCGGCGCGCAGCGCCTGATCGAGAGAGGGCATGCGCGGCGACTCGAAAGAGAGGGCCGCGCAGTGTAGCGAAAAAAGCCGGTCGAGGCCCCGTGCGGGCCGGCGGCCTAGCGCTCGAGCGCCAGCGCCACGCCCTGGCCGCCGCCGATGCACAGGGTTGCCAGGCCCTTCTTGGCGTCGCGCTTGAGCATCTCGTGGAGCAGGGTGACCAGCACGCGGCAGCCCGATGCGCCGATCGGGTGGCCGATGGCGATGGCGCCGCCGTTGACGTTGACCTTGGCGGCGTCCCAGCCCAGCTCCTTGCCCACTGACAGCGATTGCGCGGCGAACGCCTCGTTGGCTTCGATGAGGTCGAGCTGTTCCAGCGTCCAGCCGGCCTTTTCCAGGCAGCGCCGGGTGGCCGGGACCGGGCCGATGCCCATGATCGCCGGGTCGACGCCGGCGCTGGCGTAGGCGGCGATGCGCGCCAGCACCGGCAGGCCGAGCGCGCGGGCCTTGTCAGCGCTCATCAGCAGCACGGCGGCGGCGCCGTCGTTCAGCGCCGAGGCATTGCCGGCGGTGACGCAGCCGGTCTTGGCGAACGCCGGCTTGAGCTTGGCCAGGGTTTCCTCGCTGGTGCCGGCGCGTGGCTGTTCGTCGGTGTCGAAGACCAGCGGCTCACCCTTGCGCTGCGGAATGCTGATCGGGGTGATCTCGTCCTTGAAGCGTCCGCTCTCGATGGCGGCGACGGCCTTGCGCTGCGAGGCCGCGGCGAAGGCGTCCTGCTCCTCGCGGGTCAGCGCGTACTTCTCCACCAGGTTCTCGGCGGTGATGCCCATGTGGTAGTCGTTGAAGGCGTCCCACAGGCCGTCCTCGATCATCGTGTCGACCAGCTTGGCGTGGCCCATGCGCAGGCCGGTGCGCGCGCCGGGCATGACGTAGGGCGCCAGGCTCATGTTCTCCTGGCCGCCGGCGATCACCACCTCGGCATCGCCACAGCGGATCGCCTGGGCACCGAGATGCAGCGCCTTGAGGCCGGAGCCGCAGACCTTGTTCAGGGTCAGCGCCGGCACCGAGTAAGGCAGGCCGCCCTTGATCGCGGCCTGCCGGGCGGGGTTCTGCCCGGCGCCGGCGGTGAGCACCTGGCCGAGGATCACTTCGTCCACCTCGGCGGGGTCGAGGCTGGTCTGTTCCAGCAGACGACGGATCACCGCGGCGCCCAGTTCGACGGCGGGCAGGTTCGCCAGCGAGCCCTGGAAGCTGCCGACGGCGGTGCGGGTGGCGGCGACGATAACGACTTCTTGCATGACGACTCCTCGAGCGTGGGCGCGGCTGGCGCGACGATTCGCTATGTTGGCACAGACCGGTGGCGGCGCTCAAAACGCGAACCGGGCGGTCACGTACCGGGCCAGCTCAGCGCAGCGGCGCCAGCCCCATGCGTCGCCGGGCGCGCGCCAGCGAGCCATTGCGCACGGCCCAGCGCAGCAGTGGCGCGGCATTGCGCACGCCGGCGCGGATCAGCCGGCGTTTGCCGGGTGCGAAGTCGAACCCGAGCATGCCGTGCGCCCAGTCGGGCAGCAGGTCGATGCCGGCCTGCATCATCAACGTGCCGAACGGTTTGGCCAGCAGGCTGGGCGCCGGCGCATCGAGGAGAATGCGCAGCACCTCGCGCGAGCGCCCATCGCAGACCAACTGCGCGCGCTGCGCTTGCAGGTAGTGGTCGATCTCCACCCGCGAGCGCGGCACGTCATGGGCGCCGAGGCGTTCGGCGACCCGGGCGATTTCGGCGTAGTAGCGGTCCTGCTCGGCGCCCGGCAGATCCGGGTCGAGGTAACGCAGGTGGGCCTTGAGGAAGCTGCTGACCTCGGCCACGTGGACCCAGGTCAGCAATGCCGGGTCGGAGGCCGCGTAGGGGCGCCCGTCGGCGGCCCGCCCGACCACGCCCTCGTGGATACGCCGGACCCGCTCGATCAGCCGTTCGGCATCGGCGCGGCTGCCGTAGGTGGTGGCCGAGATGAACTGCCCGGTGCGGCGCAGCCGGCCGAGCATGTCCTCGCGGAAATTCGAATGGTCCCAGACGCCCGCAAGCGCCAGCGGATGCAGCGCTTGCAGCATCAGCGCGGAGATGCCGCCGATCAGCATCGAGGTGAAGTCGCCGTGGACCTTCCAGCACGCCGAGTCCGGACCGAACAGGCCGGGGTCGCCCGGCGGATGCTCGAAGTCGACCCCGCCGAGCGCGAGGCCGGTAAGGCTGAGGACCTGAGTTTCGATGCGGCGGCGAAGGATTTCCATCGGCCGATGATAACGGATGCAGCGCGCGTTACAGGTCGCCGGCGCGTACGCCGACGACGCGTACGGCTCAACGGTTCAGGCGGTTCTCGATCAGGTCGTCGACCACGCCAGGGTCGGCCAGGGTCGAGGTGTCGCCGAGTTCGTCCAGTTCGTTGCAGGCGATCTTGCGCAGGATGCGTCGCATGATCTTGCCGGACCGGGTCTTCGGCAGGCTCGGCGCCCATTGCAGCGCGTCCGGCTTGGCGAAGCTGCCGATCTCGCCAGCCACCCGCTTGAGCAGGTCCAGCCTGAGCCCGTCGCTCGGCTGGGCGCCGTTCATCAGGGTGACGAAGGCGTACAGGCCCTGGCCCTTCACCGCATGCGGGCAGCCGACCACCGCGGCCTCGGCGACATCGTCATGGCTGACCAGCGCGCTTTCCACCTCGGCGGTGCCGATGCGGTGGCCGGAGACGTTGATCACGTCGTCGACGCGGCCGGTGATCCAGTAGTCGCCGTCCTCGTCGCGGCGCGCGCCGTCGCCGGTGAAGTAGTAGCCGGGATACTGCGAGAAATAGGTGTCGATGAGCCGCTGATGATCGCCGTAGATGCTGCGGATCTGGCTCGGCCAGCTTGATTTGATTGCGAGCATGCCGGCGCCGGGGCCTTCGATTTCCTGGCCCTGTTCGTCGAGGATCACCGGCTGCACGCCGAAGAACGGCTGCGTCGCGGAGCCGGGCTTGAGCGCCATGGCGCCGGGCAGCGGGGCGATCATGATGGCGCCGGTCTCGGTCTGCCACCAGGTGTCGGCGATCGGGCAGCGGCTGTCGCCCACCACCTCGTAGAACCATTCCCAGGCTTCCGGGTTGATCGGCTCGCCAGCGCTGGCGAGCAGGCGCAGGCTGGCGCGCGAGGTGCGCAGGACCGGTTCGTCGCCCTCGCGCATCAGCGCGCGTATCGCCGTCGGCGCGGTGTAGAAGATGTTCACCTGATGCTTGTCGACCACTTGCCAGAAGCGCGAGGCGTCCGGGTAGCTCGGTACGCCCTCGAACATCAGGGTGGTGGCGCCGTTCGCCAGCGGGCCGTAGACCACGTAGTCGTGGCCGGTGATCCAGCCGAGGTCGGCGGTGCACCAGTGGATTTCGCCGTCGTGGTAGTCCAGCGCGTAGCGGTGGGTCATCGCCGCGCCGAGCAGGTAGCCGGCGGTACTGTGCAGCACGCCTTTCGGCTTGCCGGTGCTGCCGGAGGTGTAGAGGACGAACAGCGGGTCCTCGGCATCCATTGGTTCCACCGGGCATTCGGCGGAGGCCTGGCGCACCGCCTGGTGATACCAGAGGTCGCGGCCTTCGACCCATTCGATCTCGCCCTGGGTGCGTTCCACCACCAGCACGGTGGAGACCTCCGGGCAGCGCTGCAGGGCCTGGTCGACGTTATTCTTCAGCGGCACGTACTTGCCGCCGCGCACGCCCTCGTCGGCGGTGATCACGGTGCGGCAGTCGGCATCGAGGATGCGGTCGCGCAGGGCGTCCGGGGAGAAACCGCCGAACACCACCGAATGGATCGCGCCGATGCGCGTGCAGGCGAGCATGGCGTAGGCGGCTTCGGGAATCATCGGCATGTAGATGCACACCCGGTCGCCCTTCTTCACGCCGCGGCTCTTCAGCACGTTGGCCAGGCGGCAGACGTGGTGATGGAGCTTGCGGTAGGTGATCTGCGCCGACTCGGCGGGATTGTCACCTTCCCAGACGATGGCGATCTGCTCGCCGCGCTTTTCCAGGTGGCGGTCGATGCAGTTGTAGCTGACGTTGAGCTGGCCGCCCTTGAACCAGGAGGCGTGGCCGCGCCGCATGTCGCTTTCGTGGAGGCTGTCCCAGGGCTTGACCCAGTCGAGGAAGGTCGTTGCCTGCTCGGCCCAGAACGTCTCGGGCTGTTCGACGGATTGCCGGTAAAGGCGCTGGTAGTCGTCGCGGTCCAGGTGCGCGTACTGCCGCACCGCGTCGCTGACGGGGTGGGTGCTGATCTCGAACATGGGCGGGTTCCTTTGTTTTTGTATCCGCTGTGTTCGTAGGGTGCACCCGCGCCGCCGGCGCATTCAAGTACCGATGGCCGGGCGACGGCTGTCTTTAGTTGTAGGAATGTTTCGGCGGGAGCGGCCGCGCGACGAGGATTCGCCGCGCGGCGCGAAGGGCGATCAGCCGCGGTGACGGCCGCGGAAGTAGTCGATCAGGCCCTGGGTGGAAGCATCCTCGGCGGCGTCCGCCTCGTAGGCGGTGAGCTTCTGGTACACCGATTTGCCGAGTTCCTTGCCCAGCTCGACACCCCACTGGTCGAAGGAGTTGATCCCCCAGATCACACCCTGGACGAACACCTTGTGCTCGTACAGCGCGATCAGCGCGCCGAGGCGGCGCGGGCTGATGCGTTCCAGCACGAGGGTGTTGCTCGGGCGGTTGCCGGGAATCACCTTGTGCGGCGCCAGGCGCTGCACCTCGGCATCGTCCAAGCCCTTCTCGCGCAGTTCGGCCTCGGCCTCCGCGCGGGTCTTGCCGCGCATCAGCGCCTGGCTCTGCGACAGGCAGTTGGCATACAGCCACTGGTGGTGGTCGGCGACCGGGTTGAAGCTGACGACCGGCACGATGAAGTCCGACGGGATCAGCGGCGTGCCCTGGTGCAGCAACTGGTGATAGGCGTGCTGACCGTTGCAGCCGACGCCGCCCCAGATGATCGGCCCGGTATCGCATGACACCGGCGAGCCGTCCTGGCGCACGCTCTTGCCGTTGGACTCCATGTCCAGCTGCTGCAGGTGTTTGACGAAGTTGCGCAGGTAGTGGTCGTACGGCAGGAAGGCGTGGCTCTGGGCATCCCAGAAATTGCTGTACCAGACGCCCAGCATGGCCAGCAGCACCGGCATGTTCTTCTCGAATGGCGCGGTGCGGAAGTGCGTATCCATGGTGTAGGCGCCGGAAAGCAGCTCCTTGAAGTTGGACATGCCCACCGCCAGCGCGATCGGCAGACCGATGGCCGACCATAGCGAGTAGCGCCCGCCGACCCAGTCCCACATCGGGAACACGTTCTTCTCGAGGATGCCGAACGCCACGGCGGCCGGCTTGTTGCTGGTGACCGCGATGAAATGCCGGTAGAGCTTCTCCTGGGTGCCGCCACGGGCCAGGTACCAGGCCCGCGCGGCCTGGGCGTTCTTCAGGGTTTCCAGGGTGCTGAAGGTCTTGCTGGAAATGATGAACAGCGTGGTCTCGACGTTCAGCTTGGCCATCACCTCGCGGAATTCGCTACCGTCGATGTTGGCCAGGTAGTGGCAGCGCACGCCGTTCTGGGTGAACGGCAGCAGCGCCTCGGAAACCAGCTGGGGGCCGAGGAAGGAGCCGCCGATGCCAATGTTCACCACGTCGGTGATGGTCTTGTCGTTGTAGCCGCGCCACTGGTTGGTGTGGATGCGGCCGACCACGTCGGTCATCTGGTTCAGCACCTGGTGCACGTCGGGGATGATGTTGTGCCCGTCGACCATGATGCATTCGCCCACCGGGCGGCGCAGGGCGGTGTGCAGCACCGGGCGCTTTTCCGAGGCATTGATCGGCTGGCCCTCGAACATCGCGTGCAGCGCCTGCTCGACGCCGGCCTCGCGTGCCAGGCTGACCAGCAGGTCGCGGGTCTCGTGGGTGATCAGGTTCTTCGAGTAGTCGAGGAACAGGCCGCAGGCGCTCAGGGAGAAGTCGCTGAAGCGCTGCGGGTCCGAGGCGAAGGCCTCGCGCATGCTGAAGTTCTGCAGGTTCAGCCGGTGATCGGTGAGGGCTTTCCAGGAGGGGAGGGAAGTTACGTCGAGGGGATTCTGGTAGTACGCCATGAATGTCCGGCTTCCTTAGCTTGAGCCTTGTTCAGGCACCGCGGTCGCGTCGACCGGGCGCATGTCCTATACCGCTGAACTGCTTGGAACAGGAAAAGCCCCCAGTGTTCCGGGGCTTTTCGAATCTAGCGCGCCGCTCTGCCCGGAGGCCTGGCGGCATCCCCGCGACGCTCAGCCGGTCGGCGGCAGCTCGACGGTCAGGTTATCGATCAGGCGCGTGCTACCGAGGTACGCGGCGGCCAGAATCACCAGTTTACGGTCTTCCGGACGCGCTGCGCGCAGGTGGGCGGCTTCGCGGATTTCCAGATAGTCGACGCGCAGGCCGGACGCTTCCTGCTCGGTGCGTGCCTGCTCGAGCAGCGCGGCGCGGTCGGTGTTGCCGGCGCGCAGGCCGTCGGCCAGGCGCGTCATGCTGCGATACAGGGCCGGCGCCGTGGCGCGCTGCCGTTCGTCGAGGTAGCCGTTGCGCGAGGACAGCGCCAGCCCGTCGCTGGCGCGCACGGTCGGCGCACCGATGATCTCGATCGGCAGGTTGAGGTCGGCGACCATCTTGCGGATCACCGCCAGTTGCTGGAAATCCTTCTGGCCGAACACCGCGACATCCGGCTGGACCATGTTGAATAGCTTGTTGACTACCGTCGCCACGCCTTCGAAGTGGCCCGGCCGGCTGGCGCCGCACAGGCCTTCGGACACTTCGGGCACGCTGACCCGGGTCTGGCCATCGGCGCCGTTGGGGTACATCTGCTCGACGCTGGGCGCGAACAAGAGGTCGCAGCCTGCGGCGAGGAGCTTTTCCTGATCGGCCGGGAGCGTGCGCGGGTAGGTCGCGAGGTCTTCGCGCGGGCCGAACTGCAGCGGATTGACGAAGATGCTGGCGACCACGAAGTCGGCGTGCTCGGCGATCCGTTCGACCAGCGCCGCGTGGCCGGCGTGCAAATTGCCCATGGTCGGCACCAGGCCGATGCGTTTGCCTGCGCGGCGCGCGTGCAGCACGGCGGCGCGCAGTTCCGCGACGGTATGCACGGTGATCATGCGGAGAACCCGTGTTCGGCGGCGGGGAAGCTGACGGCCTTCACCTCGCGCACGTAGGCGGCGAGGGCGCCCTGGATGCTGCTCTGGCCTTCCATGAAGTTCTTCACGAACTTCGGCATGCGGCCGGAGAGGGACAGCCCGAGCATGTCGTGCAACACCAGCACCTGGCCGTCGGTATCGCTGCCGGCACCGATGCCGATCACCGGAATCTTCACCGCCTGGGTGATCTCCGCGGCCAGCTCGCTGGGTACGCATTCGAGCAGCAGCATCGCCACGCCGGCCTGTTCCAGCGCCACGGCGTCGGCGCGCAGCTGACGCGCCTGGGCGTCGCCGCGTCCCTGCACCTTGTAGCCGCCGAGGATGTTCACCGCCTGCGGCGTCAGGCCCAGGTGCGCGCAGACCGGAATGCCGCGCTCGGCGAGAAGCCGGATCGACTCGGCCAGCCAGGCGGCGCCTTCCACCTTGACCATGTGTGCGCCGGCCTTCATCAGCCGCGCGGAATTGTTCAGCGTCTGCTCGAGCGTGGCGTTGGCCATGAACGGCAGGTCGGCGACGATCATTGCGCCCTTGTTGCCGCGCTTCACGCAGGCCGTGTGATAGACCATGTCCTCGACGCTGACCGGCAGCGTGCTGTCGTGGCCCTGTAGGACCATGCCCAGGGAGTCGCCAATCAGCAGCATCTCGACGCCAGCGGCGCAACAGGCGTCGGCGAAGGTGGCGTCGTAACAGGTCAGCATGGCGATCTTCTCGCCCTGCAGCTTGAGTTGTTGCAGGGACGTCAGGGTTGTTTCAGGCATGGAAAAGGTCCTCTTCGCAGGCGGTGTGATGGTACTGCACGAGGCGGTTTTGGCGGCCTGGAAGCCCGCGGGGATTGCTCGCACGACACTTCACCCGTCCTGATCGCACCGGTTTTTGGCACCGGCTCTGGGCAACGGGACGCCTATAGTCCCGATGGGGGGGCGTGAAGTCAATTAGGTGGTGTTACCGCCGTGTTACGGCGTTACCGGCAGTCGCTCGAGGCCGCTGAACGGGCAGGCGACGAGCAGCTCGTCGAGCGTCCGGCCATCGGCCAGGCGCAGCCCCGGGGCGATTTCCGCCAGCGGATAGAGGACGAAGGGCCGCGCGTGCATATGGTAGTGCGGCACGCGCAGCCGGGGCTCGTCGATCAGCCGGTCGCCGAACGCCAGGATGTCCAGGTCGAGGGTGCGCGGGCCCCAGCGTTCGGCCTTGCGCTGGCGGCCCTGCCCCTGCTCGATGGCCTGCAGTGCGTCGAGCAATGCGAGGGGCGCCAGCGAGGTATCGAGCGCGGCGACGGCGTTGAGGTAGCGCGGTTGGTCCGGTGGGCCGAGCGGGTCGCTGGAATAGAAGGAAGAGACGGCGACGAGCTGCGATTGCGGCAACTCGCCGATGGCTTGCAGCGCCGCGCCGAGCTGGGCGAGTGGCTCGGCGAGGTTGCTGCCCAGGCCGAGGTAGACCCGTTCCACGGATCAGTCGGCCGAGCTCGGCGCGCCATCCTGCGGGCCGCGGCGGCGACGATTGCCGCCACGGCGACGCTTGCGTGGCGCACCGCCGGCATCATCCTTGCCGCTGAGGTCGCGGATCATGGCGCGCCGTTCGCTGTCGCTGGCGTCCTGATAGTCGGTCCACCAGTCGCCCAGGCCGTCGGTTTCCTCGCCAGCGCTTTCGCGCAGCAGGAGGAAGTCGTAGCCCGCGCGGAAACGGGGGTTTTCCAGCAACAGGTCGGCGCGCTTGCCGTGGCGACGGGGCAGGCGTTCCTGCATGTCCCAGATTTCGCGAATCGGGATGGTGAAGCGCTTCGGCACCGCGGTGCGCTGGCACTGTTCGACGATCAGCGTGTGCGCGGCTTCTTGCATTGCCGCGATCGGCGGCAGGCCGCGATCCTGCAGTTGCAGCACGCGGGCCGGCAGGGCGGGCCACAGCAAGGCGGCGAAGAGGAATGCCGGCGTCACCGGTTTGCCCAGGTGGACGCGTTCGTCGGTGTTCGCCAGGGCCTGGCGAATCAGCGAGCCTGCGTACTCCGGGCGCTGCTCGAGCGCCTTCGCGCTGGCCGGGAACAGCGGCGCGTAGAGGTCGTACTCGAGCAGCAGCTCGAAGGTCTCCTCGGCCACGCCGGAGAGGAACAGCTTGAGCACTTCGTCGAACAGCCGCGCCGAGGGGATTTCGCGCAGCATCGGAGCCAGTCGGCGGATCGGCTCGGCGCTGTGCTTCTCGATGTCGAAGTCGAGCTTGGCGGCGAAGCGGATCGCCCGCAGCATGCGCACCGGATCTTCCTGGTAGCGTTGCTCCGGCACGCCGATCAAGCGGATCAGGTGATCGTCGATGTCCTTCACGCCGCGCGCGTAGTCGAGGATGCGCTCGGTGCTGGGATCGTAGTAAAGCGCGTTGATGGTGAAGTCGCGGCGCTGCGCGTCGTCCTCCAGCGTGCCGTAGACGTTGTCGCGCAGGATTCGCCCACTCTCGTTGCGCGAGGACTGGTTGCTGTCCTCCTCGTCATCGCCTTGCGGGTGGTTGGCGCGGAAGGTCGCGACCTCGATGATCTCGCGGCCGAAATGCACATGGACCAGCTTGAAGCGGCGGCCGATCACCCGCGCGTTGCGGAACTCGGCGCGGACCTGCTCGGGCGTGGCGCTGGTGGCGACGTCGAAATCCTTGGGCGTGTAGTTGAGCAGCAGGTCGCGCACGCAACCGCCGACCACGTAGGCTTCGTAGCCGGCCTTCTGCAGGCGCTCTACCACACTCACGGCGTGACGGCTGATCTGGGAATGGGTCAGGGAATGCTGGCGACTACTCAGCACCTCGGGGGTGCTACGCGGGTGCTGGGCACGGCGCAGGGGTGAGCGGAACGACTGGAACAGCTTCTTCAGCATGGATGGCACTGTTTGGCGGGATGATCGGCCAGGATTGAGAATGACCGCTTGATTTTCGCGGATTCTAACATTACGAGGGGGGATGGTGAACGACGGATCTTGCGGGGGGTAAAGCTACTGGGGGAGCCGAAGCTCCCCCTAAGTAATGCTTTCTTTGTTTTTATTATTATGTCGGCTTGTTGTTTTTGTTGTCCGACCCGTTCCTCGAGGCCAGGGGCCTGAGGACGGACTCCCACTCTGGGAGCTAATAGCAAACGGATTACTTTGGACGCTGACGCTGCCATGACCTTGTGATCCAACCAGTCCGCGCTGCCTCTAGGCAGTTTTATTGTTCTTGTCCTGGCTGTGGGGCAAGCCCCAAAAGCAATTCCTCTCCAAAAGAATCAGTTAGCTGCGCCTCCGCCGTGTTGTTTTTATTGTGCTGGAGTCGATACGTCTTGTTTTTATTGTGGGGTTCAGCGTTTGTTATTGTTGTTGTGCAATAGATAAAGCAGAAGCTGTGCCAGTTTTTAAAAGTCCTTATAAATCAATAATTTGATTTTTATGGGCGGCGGCGGGAGTGAAAAAAAGCCGGGTCCCCGTTACCGATGAACCCGGCTTTGTTACGTCGCATCCGTGTGCGGTAACAGGATGTGTGTGTCGCGAGACGTTACCGGATCTCGGATACGTCCGCGGTGGCGCTCTTGCGGCGTGGGATGCCCAGGCGCTGGCGACGTTCCCACAGGCACTTGCGGCTGATGCCGAGCTTGCGGGCCAGTTCCGTTTCGGTCATGTGGTCCTGGTGTTCGAGGACGAAGTGCTGGAAGTAGTCCTCCAGCGACAGGTCCTCGGTCGGCTCGTGGCTGTTGCTGCTGCCCTGCGCGGCGCTTTCCACGAAATCGTCGTCGTCGAGGTCGCTCAGCTCCACGTCGATCCCCAGCAGGTCGGCCGAGATGTCCGGGCTCTCGCAGAGAATCACCGCACGCTCGATGGCGTTCTCCAGCTCGCGCACGTTGCCCGGCCAGGAATAGTGACGAATCGCCTGTTCGGCGTCCGCGGCGAAGCGCAGGTCGCGGCCCATGCGCGCGCATTGGCGGGCAAGGAAGGCGCGGGCGATCTCGCTGACGTCGGCGCCGCGCTCGCGCAGCGGCGGCAGTTTCAGCGCGATGACGTGCAGGCGGTAATAGAGGTCCTCGCGGAACTGGCCGATCTTGGCCAGGGTTTTCAGGTCGCGGTGGGTGGCGGCGATCAGGCGCACGTCGACCTTCTGCGACTGCACCGACCCGACCCGGCGGATCTCGCCTTCCTGCAACACGCGCAGCAGGCGGGCCTGGGCTTCCAGCGGCAGCTCGCCGATCTCGTCGAGAAACAGCGTGCCACCGTCGGCCGCTTCGACCAGGCCGGCGCGGCCGGCGCTGGCGCCGGTGAAGGCGCCTTTCTCGTGGCCGAACAGTTCGGACTCGATCAGGGTCTCCGGGATCGCCGCGCAGTTCACCGAGATCAGCGGCGCCTTGGCGCGCCTGGACAGGTTGTGCAGGGCGCGCGCGACCAGCTCCTTGCCGGTGCCGGATTCACCCTGGATCAATACGTTGGAGTCGGTCGGCGCGACCTTGCGGATCTTGCTGTACATGTCCTGCATCGCCGCGCAGGAGCCGATGATGCCGATCTCGCCGTTCGCGGACGCCGGTTTGTCGGCACCGCGCGTCGCATTCGGCTGTTCGGCCGGCGCGCTGCTGGCGCCCTGGCGATCGCGCAGGATGCGGGCCACGGCCTGGAGCATTTCATCGTGGTCGAACGGCTTGGCGATGTAATCGACCGCGCCCATCTTCATTGAATCCACCGCCGAGCGCAGGCTGGCGTAGCTGGTCATGATCAGCACCGGGGTGCCCTGGGCGAGCTTGATCAGCTCGGTACCGGGCGCGCCCGGCAGGCGTAGGTCGCTGACGATGAGGTCGAAGGATGGAATGCTGAAGCGCTCCTGGGCTTCCTGCACGGAGCCGGCTTCGCTGACTTCGTACTGGTTGCGCTCGAGCAGTCGGCGCAAGGCGGAGCGGATGATTGTTTCGTCTTCGACGATCAGGATATTCGGCATCAATAGAATTCTCTCGACGGTCTCGGGGCTGCGCGGAAATAGCCGCCAAGCGGCATGCAGCCTGCATTTCAGCTCCCGGGGATCACTGCGGACGTCGCTTCGACATACCTCGGCAAACGGACCCTGAAACGGGTGCCGCGCTGGTGCTCGGTGTCGACCGGGCTGTCGAGTGTTATCTGGCCATAATGCTCTTTCACGATCGAATAGACCAGCGCGAGCCCCAGGCCGGTCCCCTTGCCGGGGTCCTTGGTGGTGAAGAAAGGCTCGAACAGCCGGTCGGCGATCGCCTTCGGAATTCCGCCGCCTTCGTCCTCGACGATCAGCTCGACGCTGTGCTCGCTGGCCTCGCTGCGTACCCGGATCGCGCCGCCTTCCGGCGAGGCGTCGCGGGCGTTGGACAGCAGGTTGATCAGCACCTGGGCCAGGCGTTGCGAATCGCCTTCGGCGCAGTGCGCGGGGTCGCAGAGGTTGTAGAACTGTACGTCGACGCTGCGTTTGTTCAGCGACAGCAGGCCGATGGCTTCCTGGGCGATGTCCGCCAGGCAGACCGATTCGCTCTCGACCTGGCGGCTACCGGCGTGGGCGAAGCTCATCAGCGACTGGACGATGCGCGACACGCGCTTGGTCTGCTCGACGATCTGGCTGCTGATTTCGCTGAGCTCCTCGTCGGCCTCGCGCTCCTCGCGCAGGTTCTGCGCCAGGCAGGCGATGCCGGTGATCGGGTTGCCGATCTCGTGGGCGACGCCGGCGGCGAGGCGGCCGATGCTGGCCAGCCGTTCGGAGTGCGCCAGCTTGTCTTCCAGCGACTGGGTCTCGGTCTGGTCCTCGACCAGCAGCACCAGCCCGCTGTTGCCCGGCGCCAGCGGCTCGTCGATCGCCGCCTTGTGCAGGTTGAGCCAGCGCGTGTGCCCGGCGAGGTCCAGGTGCTGCTTGTGCAAATGCTGGTCGTCGGCGGCGATGAAGTTCTCCAGCAGGCTCTTCCAGGGTTCGCCGAGTGCCGACAGGCGCGAGCCGACCACCCGCTGGGCGGGAATCTCGGTGAGTTCCTCCATCGCGCGGTTCCACATGAGGATTTCATGGTCCTTGGCCAGCGAGCAGACACCCATCGGCAGTTCCTGCAGGGTCTGCCGGTGGTAGCGGCGCAGCGCGTCGAGCTCGGCGGCAAGGCCGGTGAGGCGCGACTGGTAGTCTTCCAGGCGGCTCTCGATGAAGTGGATGTCCTCGGTGACATAGCCCTCGCTGCCGGATTTGTAGGGCAGGAAACCTTCCACCAGGTCCTGCGCCACGCTCGGCCCCATCAACCCCGACAGGTTGGCCTCGATACGGTCGCGCAGGCGGCGCAAGGCATAGGGGCGGCGCTCGTCGAAGGGCAGGTGCAGATCGCGCAGGGCCTGGGCCACCTCCTTCTGCGCGGTCTTGCCGCCGAGCGGCTTGGCCAGCTGGGCGGCGAACTCCTGCGGCGAGGCGGCGAGCAGCTCGCGGCGTTGCGGACGGCGCACGTTGTCCACCGCGCAGGCCTCGGCGGCGCTCTTCTCCTCGACGCTGCCCTCGGTGAACAGCGAAACCAGGGTGAACACCAGCACGTTGGCGGCCAGCGAGGCGATCGCCGCCAGGTGCCAGCTGGTGTCGTCGAGCACGTAGATGAGGTCGAAGAAGGGCAGGTAGAAGCCCTCCATGTCGCCGACCAGCGGCAGCAGCATGCCCACCGTCCACACCGCGATGCCGGCCAGCAGGCCGGCGATGAAGCCGCGCCGGTTGGCGGTCGGCCAGTAGAGCACCGAGAGCACGCCAGGGAGAAACTGCAGGGTAGCGACGAAGGATACGATGCCCAGGTTGGAGAGGTCCTGCTGCGCGCCCAGCAGCAGGTAGAAGCCGTAGCCGGCGAGGATGATCGCGGCGATCAGGCCGCGGCGGGTCCATTTCAGCCAGCGGTAGATGTTGCCCTCGGCCGGCGGCTGGTAGGCCGGCAGCACCAGGTGGTTGAGGACCATTCCCGAGAGCGCCAGCGTCGAGACGATGATCAGCCCGCTGGAGGCGGACAGGCCGCCGACGTAGGCGAGCATCGCCAGCGCCGGCTTGCCGGCGGCGAGGCCCAGTCCCAGGGAGAAGTATTCCGGGTTGGTGGTGGCGCCCAGCTTCAGGCCGCCCCAGAGAATCGGCGGCACCGCCAGGCTCATCAGCAGCAGGAACAGCGGCAGGCCCCAACTGGCGCTCACCAGCCCGCGCGGGTTGAGGTTCTCGGTGAAGGTCATGTGGTACATGTGCGGCATGACGATCGCCGACGCGAAGAACACCAGCAGCAGCGTGCGCCATGGCCCTTCCTGCAGCGGCGTGTGCAGGGTGGTCAGCGCCGTCTGGTGTTGCAGCAGCCAGACCTCCAGCTGGTGCGGCCCGCCGAACACGCCGTACAGCGAATACAGGCCGATGCCGCCCAGGGCGATCAGCTTGACCATCGACTCGAAGGCGATGGCGAAGACCAGCCCCTCGTGTTTCTCGCGGGTGGCGATGTGGCGGGCGCCGAAGAGAATGGTGAAGAGGATGATCATCAGACAGTAGCCCAGTGCCATCTTCGCCTGCTGTGCCTCGCCGGCGAGGATGCCGATGGAGTCGGCCACCGCCTGGATCTGCAGGGCCAGCAGCGGCAGGATGCCGATCAGCATGAACAGCGTGGTCAGCGCCCCGGCCCAGCCGCTGCGGAAGCGGAAGGCGAACAGGTCGGCCAGCGACGACAGTTGATAGGCGCGGGTGATGCGCAGGATCGGATAGAGCAGCACCGGCGCCAGCAGGAAGGCGCCGGAGACGCCGAGGTAACTGGCGAGGAAGCCGTAGCCGTACTGGTACGCCAGGCCGACCGTGCCGTAGAAGGCCCAGGCGCTGGCGTAGACGCCCAGCGACAGCGTGTAGACCAGGGGGTGGCGAACCAGGCGCCTCGGCACCACGCCGTGCTCGCTGAGCCAGGCGACGCCGAACAGGGCGAACAGGTAGACGGCGCTGACCAGCGTCAGCTGGCTCAGGCTAAAGCTCATCGGCGTCTCGCTGGCTCTGCAGGATGAAGGTGACCACGATGAGGATCAGCCAGAGCAGATACGGCCGGTACCAGGCGCCGTTGGGGTCGATCCACCAATCCATGATGGCCGGGGAAAACAGGTAGATCCCCACCACCAGGAGCAAGACCAGTCGGTAGATGTACATGCTCGGTCTCGATTCGGAAGTCGGGCGATGGTAATGGAAGCGGCGCGCCGCAAGCTATAAGCGCAAGGTCGTGGGGCGGCGCCTAGCGCAGCTGTGCCTCGGCCAGGGTGCGACAGCGCGGAATGAGGCCGGCGTCCCAGTGCCGTGCGGCCCAGGCGAGCAGCTGCTCGGGGGCGGCGCCTTCGGCGGCGTCCGGCGTGGGTTGGCCGAGCGCCCGCAGCGCGCGCAACAGCAATGGCGATGCCTGACCGGCGGCCAGCGGCGGCGAGCGGTACGACTTGCCCAGCTTGTGCCCGTCCGGCTGGATGATCAGCGGCACGTGCAGGTAACGCGGCTGGGGCAGCCCCAGCAGTTCCTGCAGGTAGAGCTGGCGCGGCGTCGAGTCGAGCAGATCGGCGCCGCGGACGATATCGGTGACACCCTGCCAGGCGTCGTCGAGCACCACCGCCAACTGGTAGGCGAACAACCCGTCGCGCCGACGGATGACGAAATCGCCGACGTCGCGGCCCAGGTGCTGGCTGAACTCGCCCTGCACGCGATCGACGAAGCGGTAGTCCAGCTGCGGCACGCGCAGGCGGATCGCGGCGTGTTCGCTGGCGTGCCGGGCTTCGCGGCAGGTGCCGGGATAGACGCCGCCCTGGCCTTCGAGCTGTTTGCGCGAACAGATGCAGGCGTAGGCCAGGCCCTGCTGCTGCAGGCGTTCGATGACCTGCAGGTAGGCGGCGTGACGCTCGCTCTGGCGGACGATCTCGCCGTCCCAGTGCAGGCCGTAGCGCTCCAGCGTCTGCAGGATGCCGGCCTGGGCGCCAGGGACTTCGCGGGGCGGGTCGAGGTCTTCCATGCGCAGCAGCCAGCGACCGCCGAGCGCGCGGGCGTCGAGCCAGGAGGCGAGGGCGGCGACCAGCGAACCGAAATGCAGATGACCACTGGGCGTCGGCGCGAAGCGGCCTATATAGGAAGAGGTGTTCATCGGCGGATTATCGATGCGTTGCCCGGCATTGCGCCAGACGGCCTGGTTCCACGCAAATCGCCTGCTCGAAGGGCAAACGGCAGAAACGAAACGGGGCGCCTTGGCGCCCCGTCGAGATCATGAACCGATCTGCTTTTCCTTGATTTCCGCCAGCGTCTTGCAGTCGATGCAGAGCGTGGCGGTGGGGCGGGCTTCGAGCCGGCGGATGCCGATTTCCACGCCGCAGGAATCGCACCAGCCGTAGTCGTTGTCTTCGATCAGCTGCAGCGTCTCGTCGATCTTCTTGATCAGCTTGCGCTCGCGGTCACGGGCACGCAGTTCCAGGCTGAACTCTTCTTCCTGGCTGGCGCGGTCGGCCGGATCGGGGAAGTTGGCGGCTTCGTCCTGCATGTGATGCACGGTACGGTCGACCTCTTCCATCAGCTCCTTTTTCCACTTGTTGAGGATGCCGGTGAAGTGAGCGCGCATCTTGTCGCTCATGTACTCCTCGCCCTTGGTTTCCTGGTAGGGCTCGTAGCCACGGTTCAGCTGGCTGCTCTGTTCTTTAGCTTTGGTGGGCATGGATGGCCGCCTCTCAACTCTTTTTGGTCCACTGCGCAGGAAGATGTCCTTCGCCGGTCAACCCGGCCCCGCGTCTGCAAGCGGGCGAACTTACCAGATCAAAACTGGGCGCGCTACTCCAAACTCCCGGATGCTGCCGCTTCGGTGAAGCCTTGGTTAGAATCACCGTTTTTGCCCTGATAAAGGAAGGCCAATGGCCCCGTCCTACAGCGCACGTAGTCGCGCTATCGAACCGTTTCACGTCATGGCCCTGCTGGCCCGCGCCAATCAATTGCAGGGTGAAGGCCATGACGTGATCCACCTGGAAATCGGCGAGCCGGATTTCTCCACCGCTGCGCCGATCGTTGCCGCCGGGCAGGCTGCGCTGGCGGCGGGACATACCCGCTACACCGCGGCTCGCGGTCTACCACCGCTGCGCCAGGCCATCGCCGGCTTCTACGCGCAGCGCTACGGGTTAAGCATTGACCCCGAACGCATCCTGATTACTCCCGGCGGTTCCGGCGCCTTGCTGCTGGCGGCTAGCCTGCTGGTCGATCCGGGCAAGCACTGGCTGCTGGCCGACCCCGGTTATCCGTGCAACCGGCACTTCCTGCGCCTGGTGGAAGGCGCCGCGCAACTGGTCCCGGTCGGCGCGGACACCCGCTACCAGCTGACCGCCGATCTGGTCGAGCGCTACTGGGACGGCGACAGCGTCGGCGCGCTGGTCGCTTCTCCGGCCAACCCTACCGGCACCTTGTTGCAGCGCGATGAACTGGCCTCGCTGTCCTCCGCCCTGAAGGTGCGTGGCGGGCATCTGGTGGTGGACGAGATCTACCACGGGCTGACCTACGGCACCGACGCCGCCAGCGTGCTGGAAGTCGACGATCAGGCGTTCGTGCTGAACAGTTTCTCCAAGTATTTCGGCATGACCGGCTGGCGGCTCGGCTGGCTGGTGGCGCCCCCGGCGGCGGTCGCCGACCTGGAGAAGCTGGCGCAGAACCTGTACATCAGTGCGCCGTCGATGGCCCAGCACGCGGCTCTGGCCTGTTTCGAGCCGGCCACGCTGGAGATTCTCGAGGAGCGTCGCGCCGAATTCGGCCGGCGCCGCGACTTTCTCCTGCCCGCGTTGCGCGAGCTGGGTTTCCGCATCGCCGTGGAGCCGGAAGGGGCCTTCTATCTATATGCGGATATTTCCGCGTTCGGCGGCGACGCCTTCGCGTTCTGCCAGCACATGATCGAAACCGAGTTCGTCGCCATCACGCCGGGGCTGGATTTCGGCCGCCACCTGGCCACCCAGCACGTGCGCTTCGCCTACACCCAGAGCCTGCCGCGCCTGCAGGAAGCCGTCGAGCGCATCGCCCGCGGGCTGAAGAGCTGGCAGGGCTGATGCGCTTCGCCGCTCCCCTCGAAGAGGCGCTGCTGGTGCGCCGCTACAAGCGATTCCTCGCCGACGTGGTCACTGCCGGCGGCGAGGAACTGTGCATCCACTGCCCGAACACCGGGTCGATGCTCAACTGCATGGCGCCCGGCGGGCGCGTGTGGTTCCAGCGTTCCAGCGACCCCAGGCGCAAGCTGCCGGGCACCTGGGAACTGGCGGAAACCCCACAGGGCCGGCTGGCCTGCGTGAACACCGCGCGGGCCAACCCGCTGATCGAGGAGGCGTTGCGTGCCGGCCGCATCGCCGAGCTGGCCGGTTTCGAGGCGCTCAAGCGCGAGGTGCCCTACGGCGTGGAGAACAGCCGCATCGATTTCCGCCTGGAGTTCGCCAGCGGCCCGGCGTTCGTCGAAGTCAAAAGCGTCACCCTCGGTTTCGACGACAGCCCAGTGGCCGCCTTCCCCGATGCGCAGACCCTGCGCGGCGCGCGTCACCTGCGCGAGCTGGCGGCGCTGGCGCGGGCCGGGGTTCGCGCGGTGCAGCTGTATTGCGTCAACCTCTCCGGGGTCGAGGCGGTGCGCCCGGCGCGGGAAATCGACCCGCTCTATGCCGCGGCGCTGCAGGACGCCCACGCGGCCGGAGTGGAAATCCTCGCCTACGCTGCGCAGGTGACGCTCGACGGCCTGTTCATCGACCGACGGTTGCCGGTGCTGCTGGATTAGCGCCGGCGACAAGGATTTGTGCGGCGCCCGACAAGCGCTTTGCCGCCACCCCCGCGAATAATCGACACGCCGGCCCGCCAGGTGCCGGCGCCTTTCGCGCTGACCAAGGGGGTTCCTATGGACGATCACGTTTGCAGTCCGGGTTGCATGCACGGCGTTACCGCCGAGAACGAAAAAGACATCAAGGGTGAATTCCACGCCGCGCGGCGCAGCTTCCTGCGTGACGCCATGGTGGTCGGCGGCGGTGCGGCGACGCTCGGCGCCCTGGGCGTATCGATGTCGCCCAGCGCGATGGCGGCGAGCGCCAGCGCCAAGCCGGGGAATGGCCCGACCAGCCACTACTATATTCCGGCCAGCGCGGAGACCGTGCTCTGGGGCTACTTCAGCAAGTCGGCCAAGCCGGTGGTGGAGATCGAAACCGGCGACTACGTGACCATCGAGACCCTGACCCACCATTCCAACGACGATGCCGAACGCATGGTCAAGGGCGATCCGGGCGCGGAAAGCGTCTTCTACTGGGACGCCAAGCGCAAGGGCGTGAACCGCCGCGGTGCCGGGCCGATGGACGCGAAGATCGGTGCCGGCGGCGGCGAGGGCGTGCACATCTGCACCGGTCCGGTGTTCATCAAGGGCGCCGAACCGGGCGACATCCTTGAAGTGCGGATCGTCGACGTGGCGCTGCGGCCCAGCGCCAACCCGGCGTTCAAGGGCAAGTCGTTCGGCAGCAACGCCGCCGCCAACTGGGGGTTCCACTACGGCGACCTGCTCAGCGAACCGAAGAAACGCGAGGTGGTGACCCTCTACGAGATCGACGCCACCGGCGAGCGCAACTGGGCGCGCGCGGTCTACAACTATCGCTGGACGCCGCAGACCGACCCGTTCGGCGTGGTCCACCCGACCATCGACTACCCCGGCATTCCGGTGAACCACAGCACGATCAGGAAGAACGAGAACGTGCTGAAGAACATCCGCGTCCCCATCCGTCCGCACTTCGGCACCATCGGTGTGGCCCCGGCCGAGGCCGACATGGTCACCTCGATTCCGCCCAGCTACACCGGCGGCAACATCGACAACTGGCGCATCGGCAAGGGCGCGACCCTGTATTTCCCGGTGGCGGTTGCCGGCGCGATGTTTTCCGTGGGCGATCCGCACGCGTCGCAGGGCGACTCCGAGCTGTGCGGCACGGCGATCGAGTGCTCCCTGACCGGCACCTTCCAGTTCGTCCTGCACAAGAAGGCCGAACTGCCCGGCACGCCGCTGGCGGAACTCAACTATCCGCTGCTGGAAACCCAGGACGACTGGGTGCTGCACGGCTTCAGCTTCGCCAACTACCTGGCCGAGCTGGGCGCCGGTGCGCAGCAGTCGATCTACTCCAAGTCCTCGGTGGACCTGGCGCTGCGCGATGCGTACCACAAGATGCGGCACTTCCTGATGACCACCCAGCGCCTGGACGAGGACGAGGCGATCTCGCTGATGTCGGTGGCGGTGGACTTCGGCATCACCCAGGTGGTGGACGGCAACTGGGGCGTGCACGCGGTGATCAAGAAGAGCATCTTCCCCGCCCGCGAGGGTTGAACCGCCCTGGCATGACCCTCGCTTCGCAATGCCGGTCGCTTCGGCCGGTGTCGCGGCGCGGTGGGTACACTGGCCAGACTTCTTTCTTTTGCACGGGATAGCGATGCTCAACGACCTGCGCCGTTTTTCCAGCAGCGCCTTCCCCGAGGAGCTGCGCCAGTCCGCCTGGGACGAGGTGTTCCAGCGCGTGCGCCTGGCCAGCAGCCTCGTCGGCCAGCCGGCCGACGGCCATGTGGCGCTGTGCAGTTCGGCGCTGGATTCGGTGTTCCTGCAGGTCAGCGCCTCGCCGCAGGTGCTCAGCCCGCACCCCGACAACGCGCGCCTGTGCCAGGGCAGCACCGTGCTGGTGCTGGCCCTGCTCGGCGGCAGCGGGGCGCTGGTGGAGGACGGCCAGCGTGTCGCCATCGGTGCCGGCGACATCGTCCTGTTCGACCCGGCGCAGGCCTGGCGCATCGAGCTGGACAGCGATTTCCGCGCGCTGCTGGTCAAGCTCGAATCGGCCAGTTTCATCCTGCGGCTGGTGCGTACCGGCAGCCAGGAACTCAACCGCATCGCCACCCGCAACGGTGTCGGCGCGGTGTGCCTGAACCTGATCCAGTCGATCGCCGACGAACTCGCCCATTTGGACCGCGACCAGTTGCCGCCGCTGGAGGCGACGCTTACCGAGCTTTTGGTGGCCTGCCTGTCGCACCGCGAGCGCAGCCAGCCGGAGGATTCCACCTCCGTGCAACTGGCCCACTTGCGCCGCGTCTGCCGCTGCATCGAGGCGCGCCTCGGCGACGCCGAGCTGCAGGTCGAGGATGTCGCCCGTCTGGAAGGGCTTTCCGTGCGTTACCTGCAGAAGCTGTTCAAGACCGGCGCCACCACCTTCGGCGAATACCTGCGCAACCGCCGGCTGGAGCGCTGCCGGCTCGACCTGGCCAACCCGGCGCTGGCGCACTTCAGCATTTCCGAGCTGTGCTTTCGCTGGGGCTTCGGCGACGCGGCGAACTTCAGCCGCGCCTTCTCCGCGCAGTTCGGCCTGTCGCCGCGCGCCTACCGCGCCGAGCCGCCGAAGAATCCGCACGAGACGCTGCAGCGCGGTCGTCCACCGCAAAGCCAGCGGCTGAACCTGGCGCCGCCGCGTCCCGGCGACGATCCCGGCGAGCGCCAGCGCCGTGCGTTCCAGGGCGTGCTCGACGACCATGCGCGCTACGCACTGAGCCTGGCGCTGGCGCCGAAACGCGCGGCGGCGGTGGCGGAGAAGGATTCGCCGGGAGGTCCCGCCGGCGAGGCGCTGCCCAACCACTACTACATCCCGGTCTCGGAGAAGACCGTGCACTGGGGCTATTTCAGCCGCTCCATCGCGCCGGTGCTGACGGTCAATTCCGGCGACATCCTGACCATCGAGACGCTGACCCAGCACGCTTCGGACGACTGCGAGCGAATGATCGAAGGCGATCCCGGCGCCGAGAGCGTGTTCCACTGGAGCGCCGAGAAGAAGAACGTCGAGCGCCGCGGCGCCGGCCCGATGGACGCCTCCATTCTGGGTCGCGGCGCCGGCGAAGGCTTTGGCGTGCACATCTGCACCGGGCCGGTCCACGTGCGCGGTGCCGAGCCGGGCGACGTGCTGGAGATCCGCATCCTCGACATCCTGCCGCGGCCCAGTCGCCATCCGCAGCACCAGGGCCGCAGCTTCGGCAGCAACGCGGCGGCCTGGTGGGGCTTCCACTACGACGACCTGCTCACCGAGCCGAAGAAGCGCGAGGTGGTGACCGTCTACGAGATCGACGCGCGCACCCATCCGCCCCACGCCAAGGCGCTCTACAACTTCCGCTGGACGCCGCAGACCGACCCGTTCGGCGTGCGCCACGCCACCATCGACTATCCCGGCGTGCCGGTCGACCCGGCCACCATCGAGCGGCAGTACGGCGTCCTGGCCAAGGCGGTGGTGCCGGTGCGCCCGCATTTCGGCGTGCTGGCGGTGGCGCCGAAGGAGTTCGGCCCGGTGGACTCGATCCCGCCCAGCTACTTCGGCGGCAACCTCGACAACTGGCGGGCCGGCAAGGGCGCCAAGGTATTCCTGCCGGTGTCGGTGGACGGCGCGCTGTTCTCGGTGGGCGATCCGCACGCCTCGCAGGGCGACTCCGAGCTGTGCGGCACCGCCATCGAGTGCTCGCTGACCGGCGTCTTCCAACTGGTGCTGCACAAGAAGGTGCAGATGGCCGGCAGCTTCCTCGCCGAGCTCAGCTACCCGTTCCTCGAAACCGCCGAGGAGTGGGTGCTGCAGGGGCTGAGTTTCGCCAACTACCAGGCCGAACTGGGACCGAACGCGCAGACCCAGGTGTACAAGGAGTCCTCGATGGAAGCGGCGATGCGCGACGCCTTCCGCAAGACCCGGCACTACCTGATGAAGGCTCACGGACTGACCGAGGACGAGGCAATCTCGCTGATCTCGGTGGCGGTGGATTTCGGCGTCACCCAGGTGGTGGACGGCAACCTCGGCGTGCACGCGATCATCCGCAAGGCGATCTTCCCGGACTACGACGGCGCGCCGGATCGATCACCGCCATAGCCACAGGCGATTGATCGACGCCGGGCGATGCAGTAACGTGGCTCACATTCAACGGAGACAACCATGCACAACGCCGCCAACCCCCTCGTTCGTTCCGCTGCCCAACGCAGTGCGACCGCGCGTGTCCGGGCTACCGGCGCTGCCGTGCGTTTCTTCTTTTACGGGTATTGGTTTAGCCACGCGCGCGCCTGATACCCACCAGGCGCCCGGCAAGACGGGTCGCCACCACAGAGTTCTCAGAACCCCCGGTCGGTAACCCGACCGGGGGTTTCGTTTTTTCAGCCCTACGTTTTTTCAACCCGAGGAACAACCCATGACCACCTACCGCCGCTCCTTCGACGACTCCCGCTACGCCTGGCGATTTACCCGCTTCGCCACCGCCATTCCCCTCGAACGAACAACCACACGATAGCGCGCCGCGCGCGGCCAATGCCCGCGCCGGCCAAGGAGCCCGTCCATGTCATCCGCCGTTTCCGCCGCCACCCTCGCCACGCCGCCTACCGCCGAACTGCGTAGTTTCCCCAGCCAGCCCCGCCGTCACACCTCGCCGCTGCCCAGCGCACTGGAGCTGCGCGAGCGACTGCCGCTCGCTCCCGTCCTCACCCAGCAGATCCAGCAACAGCGCCAGGCCATCCGCGCCGTCCTCGATGGCCGCGATCCGCGCCTGCTGGTGGTGGTCGGCCCGTGCTCGCTGCATGACGAGACGGCCGTGCTCGACTATGCCGAACGACTCGCCGGACTGGCCCGCGACGTCGACCAGGACCTGCTGCTGGTGATGCGCGCCTACGTCGAGAAGCCGCGCACCACCGTCGGCTGGAAAGGCCTGGTCTACGACCCGCACCTGGATGGCAGCGGCGACATGCACGCCGGGCTGGAGCGTTCGCGCGGGCTGATGCTGCGGCTCGCGGAGATGGGCCTGCCGCTAGCCAATGAACTGTTGCAGCCGCTGCTCGCCGGCTACTTCGACGACCTGCTCGGCTGGGCGGCGATCGGGGCACGGACCAGTGAATCGCAGGTCCACCGCGAACTGGTCAGCGGCCTGGATCTGCCGGTAGGTTTCAAGAACGGCACCGATGGCAGCCTCATCATCGCCTGCGACGCCATGCGCTCGGCGGCCCACGCGCACCAGCATTTCGGCGTCGACGGCCAGGGCCGCCCGGCCATCGTGCACACCCAGGGTAATCCGGATACCCATCTGGTCTTGCGCGGCGGCCATCGCGGACCGAACTACGATGCCGCCAGCGTCGCCAGCGCCCGTGCCGACCTGCATCGCCAGGGCATCGCCGCGCGGATCATGGTCGATTGCAGCCACGCCAACAGCGGCAAGGACCCGCTGCGCCAGCCCGAGGTGCTGCGCGCGGTGATCGACCAGCGCCTGGCCGGCGATGACTCGCTGCGTGGGGTGATGCTGGAAAGCCACCTGTTCGACGGCAGCCAGTCGCTGGGTTGCGAACTGCGCTACGGCGTCTCGATCACCGATGGCTGCCTGGGCTGGGACGGCACCGAGCGGGTGCTGCGCGAAGCGGCGCAGCGCCTGGGACGGCGTTGATCGACAGGTAGGGGTGAATTGCACGTAGGGTGGGCTTCAGCCCAACATCGCCCCCCATGCATCGGTGTGTCGCGTGGGCTGAAGCCCACCCTACGTCTGCATCGAGCAGGCGTTCGCGGGGTTCAGCCGCCCTACGGCTGCGCGTTCAACCAGATGCCGCGCTCGTCCTCGAGGCAGTCCAGCGCTTCCAGTGCCAGGCCTTCGCAGGGGCCGGTCACGCATTCGCCGCTTTCGATGAGGAACAACGCTCCGTGCACGGCGCAGCGGATCAGGCTGCCGCTGTCGTCGAGGAAGCGGTCGGGTTGCCAGTCGAGGCGCACGCCGCGGTGCGGGCAGCGGTTGCGGTAGAGGTGCACGCGGCCGTCGCGGCGCACCGCCAGCAGCGGCAGGTCGGCGCAGACGAAGCTGCGGCTCTGGCCCTCGGCCAGTTGATCGGATGTGCAGAGCAGGTGCACGGCGGTCTCCATTCGGGCTGCGCATTATTCGTCCGAATGTGCGCAAGTCAACGCAGGCGTTTGGGCTTCATCTGTTCCTCGCGCCGCTGAGACCTCGACTGAAGCAGCGGCGGTACTTTATTGCAAGTAAATCTCAATTGAGAATAAGGGCGCAGTAAGTGTAAGTTTGGATGACCCGTGCAAAACGCTTGCGCTATGGTCCAACGCCTTTCTGATCGTCCAAGGAACCTCGAAGATGAGTCTTTCCCCTCCCGGCGCGTCGTCCGCCTCGCGGCTCTACCAGGCTTGGCAATCGCTGCGCGAGCAGCAGCCACATCTGCGCGCCCGCGATGCCGCGGCCGCGCTGGGTGTCAGCGAGGCCGAACTGATCGCCAGCCGGATCGGCCTCGACGCGGTGCGCCTGCGTCCGGAGTGGGCAGCGCTGCTGCCGGCGCTCGGCGACCTCGGCCAGGTGATGGCGTTGACCCGCAACGAGCAATGCGTGCATGAACGCAAAGGCCCGTACCGCGAAGTCAGCATCGCGCCGAACGGGCAGATGGGGCTGGTGGTTTCGCCGGACATCGACCTGCGCTTCTTCCTCTCCGGCTGGACGTTCGCGTTCGCCATCGTCGAGCAGACTGACCACGGCGCCCACCGCAGCCTGCAGTTCTTCGATCGCCAGGGCGCGGCGGTGCACAAGGTCTTTCTCACCGAGGCCAGCGAGGTGTCCGCCTGGGAACCGTTGATCGAGCGCTTCCGTGCCGAATCGCAGAGCGCCGAGCTGGAGCAGCAGGCCGCCGCCGAGCCTAGCGCGACCGTGGCCGACGCGTCGGTCGACGTCGAGGCGCTGCGTGCCGACTGGGCGGACCTAAAGGACACCCACCATTTCCACGCGATGCTGAGGAAACACGCCGTCGCCCGCACCCAGGCGCTGCGCCTGGCCGGCGCTGAGTGGGCCGAACCGCTGCAGCCGGCCGAACTGCCGCGCACGCTGGATGTGGCCGGCGTGCGCGAAGTGCCGGTGATGGTCTTCGTCGGCAACCGCCACTGCATCCAGATCCACACCGGGCCGGTGCGCAACCTGCGCTGGATGGGCGAGTGGTTCAACGTGCTCGACCCCCTGTTCAACCTGCACCTGAAAACCTCCGGTGTCCACGAACTGTGGCGCGTGCGCAAACCCAGCGTCGACGGCGTGGTCACCAGCCTGGAAGCCTTCGATGCCGACGGCGAGCTGATCCTTCAACTGTTCGGCGAACGCAAGCCCGGCACCCCGGAACGTCAGGACTGGCGGACCCTGGCCGAGCAGGCTTCGGTACTGGAGGCATGAGCATGCGGCGAATCGCAGGCGCGCTCGCGCTGTTCATGGGTGTTCTCGCAGCGCCTGGCTTGGCTGGCGCCGAAGACCTGCCGCAGCGCTGGGTCAGCGCCGGCGGCTCGCTGAGCGAATGGATCGTGGCGCTCGGTAGCGAGCGCAAGCTGGTCGGCGTCGACAGCACCAGCCAGCATCCCGACAGCCTGCGCGCATTGCCGAGCATTGGTTACCAGCGCCAACTGGCGGCGGAAGGCATCCTCGCGCTGAAGCCCGACCTGCTGCTGGGCAGCGAGGAGATGGGCCCGCCCACGGTGCTGGCGCAGCTCAAGGCCGCCGGGGTGCGTATCGAAACCCTCTCCGCCGCGCCGGAAGTGCCCGCCCTGCAAGCCAATCTGAAACGGCTCGGCGAACTGCTCGGCGACCCCCAGCGAGCCGCACGAACCCTGGCCGACTACGAGGCACGCCTGCAGCGCCAGGCACAGTGGGTCGAGCAGGCGCGGGTTACCGCACCGGCGCCGCGCGTGCTGTTTCTCCTTGGTCACGTCGGCAACAGCCCGATGGCCGCGGGCAAGGACACGGCCGCTGCCTGGTTCGTTGAGCACGCCGGTGGCCGGAACCTGACCGGGCACGACGGCTACAAGCCGATCTCTGCCGAGTCGATGGCGGCGCTGGACCCTGACGTGGTGGTCTTCGCGGACCGCCGGCTGAGCGGTGACGACGCCATCGCCGCGCTGCTCAAGAGCACGCCGGCGCTGGCTTCGACCAAGGCGGCGAAGGGCGGGCGCATCCTCTGGGTCGATCCGACCTTGCTGGTCGGCGGCCTGGGACCACGGATTCCCCAGGCGTTGGCCGACCTGTCGGCAGGCTTCTATCCTGCGGCACCGCCGTTGAAGGTCGCCGACCGCCAACCATGAGTGCTTCCGTTCGTTCACGCCGGCTGCTGATCTTCCTGGGCGTCCTCCTCGTGCTTGCCATCTGGCTGTCGCTGGCCCTTGGGCCGGTCAGCCTGCCGTTGCTGGATACGCTGCGCGCCGCGTTGCGGATGGTGGGACTGCCCGTTTCCGCCGCCGGCCTGGAGCAGGCCGAACTGATCCTCGGGCAGATCCGCCTGCCGCGTACGCTGCTCGGCCTCGCCGTGGGCGCGGTGCTGGCGCTGTCCGGGGTGGCGATGCAGGGGCTGTTCCGCAACCCACTGGCCGATCCGGGCCTGGTCGGCGTGTCCAGCGGGGCCGCCCTCGGCGCCGCGGTGGCGATCGTCGCCGGGGCCTCGCTGGGCGGTGTGCCCGTGGCGTTCGAGCCTTACCTGCTGTCGTTCTGCGCCTTCGTCGGTGGACTCGGCGTGACCGCGCTGGTCTATCGGCTCGGTCGTCACGATGGCCAGACCAGCGTCGCCACCATGCTGCTTGCCGGCATCGCCCTGACCGCGCTGGCCGGCGCGGCGATCGGACTGTTCACCTACATGGCGGACGACAGCACGCTGCGCAGCCTGACCTTCTGGAACATGGGCAGCCTGAACGGAGCCAGCTATGCGCGGCTCTGGCCCCTGCTGATCGTGGCGCTGGCGGTGTCGCTCTGGCTGCCGCGCCGGGCGCGTGCCTTGAATGCGCTGCTGCTGGGTGAGTCCGAGGCGCGTCACCTGGGCTTCGAGGTGGAGCGACTCAAGCGCGAGCTGGTGTTCTGCACCGCGCTGGGCGTCGGCGCCGCGGTGGCGGCGGCCGGGCTGATCGGCTTCATCGGGCTGGTGGTGCCGCACCTGGTGCGCCTGATCGCCGGGCCCGATCACCGCATCCTGCTGCCGGCTTCGGCCCTCGCCGGCGCCAGCCTGCTGCTGCTCGCCGACCTGGTCGCACGTCTGGCGCTGGCGCCCGCGGAGCTGCCGATAGGCATCGTCACCGCGATGATCGGCGCGCCCTTCTTCCTCTATCTGCTGCTGCGGGGACGCGCCTGATGTTGTGCTGTCGTGGGCTGGACGTTCGCCGTCGCGACACCCTGGTGCTTGGGGGCGTCGATCTCGACGTGCGTCCCGGCGAAGTGCTTGGCGTGCTCGGCCCCAACGGCGCCGGCAAG
>NZ_DEYR01000090.1:0-3480 GCF_002364635.1 Pseudomonas sp. UBA3153 | reverse complement strand
CCTCGGCCATCTGCTCGGGCGTCGCCCAGCTGGCGCCCGCCGGCATCCGGCCCTGCGCCCAGCTCCAGTTGCGGTACCGGCCGTAGTCGCGCGGGGCGGCCGGATAGGCGCTGGCGTCGTAGGCATTCGCCGTGGCCTGTGGCGGGGCCGGTGGCAGCGGGTTGGAACTGGCCGTGTAGGGGTTGTCCTTCGCGCAGCCGGCGAGCAGCAGCGCCAAGGGCAGGCCGAGGGTGGCGGAAAACGCGAAGCGACGCTTCATGGTCAATCTCCTGCGGCGTATGAACGCCCTCTCAGCGTGGCTGGCAGAGCCAGTGCAGATAACGGCCCAGCCCGGCGAACGCCGGATGCCGGCGGTGCGCCAGCTCCATCTCGATCAGGTCGGCGGGGTCGGCCTTGGCCTGGAATTCCGCCGGCATGTAGTCGTGGAACACGCGCACGCCACTGGTGCTTTCGACCCGCCAATCGGCGTGCAGTTGCGCGGCCAGCTCGCGCGGGTCGAGCGGCCGCTGCGGTGTCAGGCTCTGGCCCTCGCCGGCGAAGCTGGATTTGCGCAGCTTGCGAAAATGCCCCTTGAGCAGGTTGCGGTAGACCAGCGCGTCCTTGTTGTAGAACGCCAGCGACAGCCAGCCGTCGTCGGCGGTGAGGCGGCGCAGGGCCGGCAGGATCGCCGCCGGTTCGGCCAGCCATTCGAGCACCGCGTGGCAGACCACCAGGTCGTAGGGCGCCTCCAGCCGTTCGGGCAGTTCCTGCCAGGGCGCCTGGATGAAGGTGGCGCCAAGGCCGGCCTCGGCGAAGCGCTGGCGGGCGCCGTCGAGCATCGGCTGGGCCGGCTCGGCGAGGGTCACCTGATGGCCGCGTTCAGCCAGCCAGAGCGCCATGTGGCCGAGCCCGGCGCCGATGTCGATCACCCGCAACGGGCGTTGCGGCAGGGTTTCGGCAAGGTCGGCCTGCAGCACGGCAAGGCGGATCGCGCCCTTGGCGCCGCCGTAGATCTTCTCGGCGAAGCGCGTCGCCAGGGCGTCGAAGTGGCGGTCGCTCATGTGAAGCGCCGCTCGTTGTCGGCGAGCTTGGCGCGCACCGCCTGGTCCATGTCGATGCCCAGTTCGGCGCACATCAGCAGCAGGTAGAGGACCACGTCGGCGACTTCCTGGCCGGCATGTTCGAGCTGCTCGGGCGGCAGCTGGCGCGACTGGTCTTCGTCGAGCCACTGGAAGATTTCCACCAGCTCGGCCATCTCAACGCTGGCGGCCATGGCGAGGTTCTTCGGGCTGTGGAATTTCCGCCAGTCGTTGGCATCGCGGATCGCGTGCATGCGGGCGGTGAGCTGTTCGAGGTTCATGCGGGGCTCCTTGGAGCCGCATAGCTTCGAGGGTTGCGCCCGCCCGCGCAAGGTTCGGCGTGTGGCTCTAGGCCAGCGCTGACCACTCGCCGTCCATGTGCGGCAGGTCGTCCGCGCCGCGCAGCGCCAGTTGGCCGCTCGCCCCCGGCGCGCTGGCCAGCAGGGTCAGCTCGCCGGGCAGCAGCAGCGGTTTCTTGAAGCGCACCTGCACCTCGTAGCCGGCGTCCGGCAGGCGATCGCCCAGCGCCGCCAGGCTGCGCGCCTCGAGCCACAGGCCGTGGGCGATGGCGCGGGGGAAGCCGAACAGGCGCGCGCTGAGGGCGCTGAGGTGGATCGGGTTGTAGTCGCCGGCGACCCGCGCATAGGCGCGGCCGATATCCGCCGGCGCCCTCCAGTGGTCGACTTCGGCGAGCGCCAGCGCCTCGCGGGGCGCGGCCTCGCGCGGTTCGCCCGGAACCTTCGCGGCGCGACTGAGAAAACGGCTTTCGCCTTCCCAGAGCGGCCCGAGCTGGTCGTCGACGCTGATCAGCAGGCTGAACAGCGCGCCTTTCGCGTGCGGCTGCAGGTCGGCCACGCGCACGCCGACGCGGAACGGGCCCAGCCCGCCGAGCGGACGCAACACGCGGATACGGTTTTCCAGGTGCACCAGGCCGAGTAACGGGAAGGGGAAATCGTCGGCCGTCAGCAGGCGCATTTGCAGGGCGAATGCCATCACGTGCGGGTAGGTCGGCGGCAGCCGGCCGTCGTCGGCGAAAGCGCAGACGCGCCGGTAGGCGGCGAGGTCGCGCGCCTCCACGCTGACCGGGCAGCGCAGGCCGCCTTCGGGCAGCGTGCGGCCGCTGACCTTGCGCTTCAGAGCGGCGCGCAGGAACAGCTCGGGCAGCGCGGGTGGGGCATGCAGATCGGTCCAGGATTGGCTCATGTCGATCCCTCAGGCGCCCAGCAGGCTTTGTCCGCACACGCGCAGCACCTGCCCGGTGACGCCACCGGATGCGGGCTGGGCGAACCAGGCGACGGTTTCGGCGACGTCCTGCGGCTGGCCGCCCTGGCCGAGCGAGTTCATCCGCCGCCCGGCCTCGCGGATGGTCAGCGGCATGGCCGCGGTCATCTGCGTCTCGATGAACCCCGGCGCCACCGCGTTGATGGTGATGCCGCGCTTGGCCAGCTCCAACTCCCAGGCCTGCAGCAGGCCGATCAGCCCGGCCTTGCTGGTGGCGTAGTTGGTCTGGCCGAAATTCCCGGCGATACCGCTGGTGGACGACACCAGCAGCACGCGGCCTTCGTCGCGCAGCGTGCCGCGTTCCAGCAGCGCCTGGGTCAGCCGCTGCGGCGCCTTGAGGTTGACCGCGATGACCGAGTTCCACAGCTCGTCGGTCATCTTCGCCAGGGTCTTGTCGCGGGTGATGCCTGCGTTGTGCACGACGATGTCGACGCCGTCCGGCAGCGCCTCGACCAGCCGCTGCGGCGCCTCCTCGCCGCCGATGTCCAGGCCCAGCGCTTTGCCGCCCAGGCGCGCGGCCAGGGCGTCGAGCTCCTTCTGCGCTTTGGGCACATCCAGCAGCACCACTTCCGCGCCGTCGCGGGCGAGGGTTTCGGCGATGGCCGCGCCGATGCCGCGGGAGGCGCCGGTGACCAGCGCGCGCTTGCCGGCCAGCGGCCGTGTCCAGTCCTGCACCTTTTGCTCGCTGGCCGCGAGACGGATCACCTGGCCGGAGACGTAGGCGCTCTTCGGCGAGAGGAAGAAGCGCAGCGCGCCTTCCAGCTGGTCTTCGGCGCCTTCGCCGACGTACAGCAACTGCACCGTGCCGCCGTGGCGGATTTCCTTGCCCAGCGAGCGGGTGAAGCCTTCCAGGGCGCGCTGCGCGCTGGCGGCGAAGGGATCGATGAGGGTTTCCGGCGGCCGTCCGAGCACCACCACGTGAGGGTTGCCGGCGAGGCTCTTCATCGCGGGCTGGAAGAAGTCGCGCAGGGCCACGAGTTGGTCGCAGTCGACGATCGCGCTGGCATCGAACACCAGGGCCTTGAGCCGTGGGCCGTGCTCGGCGGTCCAGTTCGGCAGGCCGGCGACCGCGTTCGGCGTGTACACCGCGTCGGTCAGCCTCGCCAGGCTCGGCAGCAGGCCGGCGGCCAGCGCGCCATCT
>NZ_DEYR01000091.1:13320-13652 GCF_002364635.1 Pseudomonas sp. UBA3153 | reverse complement strand
CTCTTCCGATCTGCCCGCCGATGCCGCCACGGCTCGCCAGGCCCCGGCGAACGCGGTGTGAGCCTGGCGCCGCAGGCCGGCAAGCCCCTGGCATGCTCGCTGCTTGGGGATTGCGCCGACGCTCGTCGGCCCCAAGCCGCCTCCTGGAGATGCTCGTGGAAAGACCCTCCGTACGCCCCGGCAGTGCGCCAGCGGAACAGGACGCCCTGAACAACACGATGAACCAGATCAAGAAGCTGGTCACCGATCTCGAACACAACGCCAACAAGATCAACAGCATCGTCAACGTCATCCGCGACGTCGCCAAGCACACCAACCTGCTGGCGCTCAAC
>NZ_DEYR01000091.1:0-13015 GCF_002364635.1 Pseudomonas sp. UBA3153 | reverse complement strand
CATCGAGGCGGCGCGCGCCGGGGACGCCGGACGCGGCTTCGCCGTGGTCGCCGACGAGGTGCGCGCCCTGGCCTCGCGCACCACCAGCGCCACCAGCGACATCGCGTCGATGGTCAAGGCCATCAGCGACGAAACCGGCAACGCCGTGAAGGGCGTGGAGAAGGCCGAGCGCGAGTCACTGCTGGAAACCGCGCAACTGCTGGCGGCGCAGGAAGCGGCGCGACTGGAGACGCGCTTCGCCGGTCTGAAGGCGACCCTGTACGGCCTCAAGCATTTCATCGAAAGCCTGAAGAATGCCCGCCAGGGCCCTGAGCGCCAGGCGATCAACACGGTGATGGCCGCCTACCTGCGCGCCGACAGGGCCGTGCTCGCCTATTCCTGCTGCATCGAGCCCGGCGCCCTCGACGGCCGCGACGCCGAGTTCGCCAACACCCCGGGGCATGACGCCAGCGGCCGCTTCATCCCCTACTGGAACCGCGGCCAGGGCAGCGTCGGTCTGGAACCGCTGGCCGACTACGACAGTGCCGGGCTCAACGACTGGTACGAACTGCCGCGGCGCACCGGCCAGGACGTGATGATGGAGCCCTACGATTACCGGGTGAACGGCCGCACGGTACGCATGACCTCGCTGATGGTGGTGCTCAAGTTCAGCGAGCGTTTCGCCGGCACGCTCGGCGCGGACTTCTCCCTCGATGCGCTGCAGCAGGACCTGTCGCAGCGCAAACCGCTTGGCGTGGGTTTCCTCGCGCTGCTCTCCAACGCGGCGTCCTACGTCACCCACCCGGACGCCGCCCGCCTCGGCAAGTCGGCCGACGACCTGAGCGCCGAGGCGCGCCAGGCGGTGAAGAGCGGCAAGCCGCACGTCTATCTGGAAGGCAACGACCGCGTGCGCCTGTTCGCCCCGGTCGCCACCGGCGTCGAGCGCATGCCCTGGTCGCTGATGATCGGTTTCAGCCTGGCGGCGGCGCTGGAGGCGCAGTAGCCGCCCCGGCAGTCGCGCCAGGATGTTCGTCGCGGCCGGCGACAACCGGGGGGCGCGCTCCTGTATACTTCGCGCCCTCTTTTATCGCTCCGCACCCAGGTTCTTGCATGACCACCCAGGCCGCCGAAGTCGCCAAACGCCGCACGTTCGCCATCATTTCCCACCCGGACGCCGGCAAGACCACCATTACCGAGAAGCTCCTGCTGATGGGCAAGGCCATCGCCGTGGCCGGCACCGTGAAATCGCGCAAGTCCGACCGCCACGCGACCTCCGACTGGATGGAAATGGAGAAGCAGCGCGGCATCTCCATCACCACCTCGGTGATGCAGTTCCCCTACCGCGAGCACATGATCAACCTGCTCGACACCCCCGGCCACGAGGACTTCTCCGAAGACACCTACCGCACCCTGACCGCGGTGGACTCGGCGCTGATGGTGCTCGACGGCGGTAAAGGCGTCGAACCGCGGACCATCGCCCTGATGGACGTCTGCCGCCTGCGCGACACGCCCATCGTCAGCTTCGTCAACAAGCTCGACCGCGACATCCGCGACCCGATCGAACTGCTCGACGAGATCGAGGCGGTCCTCAAGATCAAGGCCGCGCCCATCACCTGGCCAATCGGTTCGTACCGCGACTTCAAGGGCGTCTACCACCTCTCCGAAGACCGCATCATCGTCTATACGCCGGGCCACGGGCACGAGCGTACCGAGACCAAGGTGATCGAACAGCTCGATTCGGCCGAAGCCCGCGCGCACCTGGGCGACGAGTACGAACGCTTCGTCGAACAGCTGGAACTGGTGCAGGGTGCCTGCCACGAATTCGACCAGCAGGAATTCCTCGACGGCAAGCTGACCCCGGTGTTCTTCGGCACCGCGCTGGGCAACTTCGGCGTCGATCAGGTGCTCGACGCGGTGGTCGACTGGGCGCCGCGCCCGCTGCCGCGCGCCGCCCACGAGCGCGTGGTGCAGCCAACCGAGGAAAAATTCAGCGGCTTCGTGTTCAAGATCCAGGCGAACATGGACCCCAAGCACCGCGACCGCATCGCCTTCATGCGCATCTGCTCGGGCAAGTACGAGCAGGGCATGAAGCTGCGCCACGTGCGCACCAAGAAGGATTTGAAGATCGCCGATGCGCTGACCTTCTTCTCCTCCGAGCGCGAGATGCTCGAAGAAGCCTATGCCGGCGACATCATCGGCCTGCACAACCACGGCACCATCCAGATCGGCGACACCTTCAGCGAAGGCGAAGCGCTGGGCTTCACCGGCATCCCGCACTTCGCCCCGGAACTGTTCCGCCGCGTGCGCCTGAAGGACCCGCTGAAATCCAAGCAATTGCGCCAGGGCCTGCAGGAACTCGCCGAAGAAGGCGCCACCCAGGTGTTCTTCCCCGAGCGCAGCAACGACATCATCCTCGGCGCGGTCGGTGTGCTGCAGTTCGACGTGGTCGCCAGCCGTCTCAAGGGCGAATACAAGGTCGAGTGCGCCTACGAGGCGATCAACGTCTGGTCGGCGCGCTGGATCGAGTGCGACGACAAGAAGAAGCTCGAGGACTTCAAGGTCAAGGCCTTCGAGAACATCGCCATCGACGGTGGCGGCCACCTCACCTACCTGGCGCCGACCCGCGTCAACCTCAGCCTGATGGAAGAGCGCTGGCCGGAGATTCGCTTTCGCGCCACCCGCGAACATCACTGAAACCCGCCAAGGACCCCGCGTGCGGCACGCGGGGATCGCCCCGCCAGCGGCGTCCCTCGCCGCATCCAGCCTTCGGCTGACCTGCGTCAATCACGTCACGCTTGAATCCCGGCCGTTCGACCTCATCTAAGCTGCATCCCGCAGGTTTTCGTTCGAGGTGCAGTTCGTCGCACCGGCCTGCGCCAACCGAGGTGATTCCATGCGTATCGATCGTTTGACCAGCAAGCTGCAACTTGCCCTTTCCGACGCCCAGTCCATCGCCGTCGGCCTCGACCATCCGGCCATCGAACCCCTGCACCTGATGCAGGCGCTGCTCGACCAGCAGGGCGGCTCGATCAAGCCGCTGCTGCGCCAGGTCGGTTTCGACACCAACGCCTTCAAGCAGGCGATGACCAAGGAACTGGACCAGCTGCCGAAAATCCAGAACCCCACCGGCGACGTCAACCTGTCCCAGGACCTGGCGCGCCTGCTCAACCAGGCCGATCGCCTCGCCCAGCAGAAGGGCGACCAGTTCATCTCCAGCGAGCTGGTGCTGCTCGCGGCGATGGACGACAACACCCGCCTGGGCAAACTGCTGCTCGGCCAGGGCGTGTCGAAGAAGGCCCTCGAGAACGCGGTGAACAACCTGCGCGGAGGCGAGGCGGTGAATGACCCCAACGCAGAGGAATCGCGCCAGGCGCTGGACAAGTACACCGTCGACCTGACCAAGCGTGCCGAGGAAGGCAAGCTCGACCCGGTGATCGGCCGTGACGACGAAATCCGCCGGACCATCCAGGTCCTGCAGCGGCGCACCAAGAACAACCCGGTGCTGATCGGCGAGCCCGGCGTCGGCAAGACCGCCATCGCCGAAGGGCTGGCCCAGCGCATCGTCAACGGCGAAGTGCCGGACGGCCTGAAGGACAAGCGCCTGCTGTCCCTCGACATGGGTTCGCTGATCGCCGGCGCCAAGTTCCGCGGCGAGTTCGAGGAGCGCCTGAAGTCGCTGCTCAACGAGCTGTCGAAGCAGGAAGGCCGGGTGATCCTGTTCATCGACGAACTGCACACCATGGTCGGCGCCGGCAAGGCGGATGGCGCCATGGACGCCGGCAACATGCTCAAGCCGGCACTCGCACGCGGCGAGCTGCACTGCGTCGGCGCCACCACGCTGGACGAGTACCGCCAGTACATCGAGAAGGATGCGGCGCTTGAGCGGCGTTTCCAGAAGGTCCAGGTGGACGAGCCCAGCGAGGAAGACACCATCGCCATCCTGCGTGGCCTCAAGGAGCGCTACGAGGTGCACCACGGGGTGACCATCAGCGACGGCGCGATCATCGCCGCGGCCAAGCTGAGCCACCGCTATATCACCGACCGCCAGTTGCCGGACAAGGCCATCGACCTGATCGACGAAGCGGCCAGCCGCATCCGCATGGAGATCGACTCCAAGCCCGAGGCGCTGGACAAGCTCGAGCGCCGGTTGATCCAGTTGAAGATCGAGCGCCAGGCGCTGCGCAAGGAAGAGGACGAGGCGACCCAGAAGCGCTTCGTCAAGCTCGAGGAAGAAATCGCCAAGCTGGAGAAGGAATACGCCGACCTCGAGGAAATCTGGAAGTCGGAGAAGGCCGAGGTGCAGGGTTCGGCGCAGATCCAGCAACGCATCGAGCAGTCCAAGCAGGAACTCGAGGCCGCGCGGCGCAAGGGCGACCTCAACCGCATGGCCGAACTGCAGTACGGCGTGATTCCGGACCTGGAACGCAGCCTGCAGATGGTCGACCAGCACGGCAAGTCGGAAAACCAGCTGTTGCGCAACAAGGTCACCGAGGAGGAAATCGCCGAGGTGGTTTCCAAGTGGACCGGCATCCCGGTGAGCAAGATGCTCGAAGGCGAGCGCGACAAGCTGCTGCGCATGGAAGACATGCTGCACACCCGCGTGATCGGCCAGCACGAAGCCGTGGTGGCGGTGGCGAACGCCGTGCGCCGCTCGCGCGCCGGCCTCGCCGACCCGAACCGGCCGAGCGGCTCGTTCCTCTTCCTCGGCCCGACCGGGGTCGGCAAGACCGAGCTGTGCAAGGCGCTGGCGGAGTTCCTCTTCGACACCGAGGACGCCATGGTGCGCATCGACATGTCCGAGTTCATGGAGAAACACTCCGTGGCACGGCTGATCGGCGCGCCTCCGGGCTACGTCGGCTACGAGGAAGGCGGCTACCTGACCGAGGCGGTACGGCGCAAACCCTACTCCGTGCTGCTGCTCGACGAAGTCGAGAAGGCCCATCCGGACGTCTTCAACATCCTCCTGCAGGTGCTCGAGGACGGCCGCCTGACCGACAGCCACGGGCGCACGGTGGATTTCCGGAACACGGTGATCGTGATGACCTCGAACCTCGGTTCGGCGCAGATCCAGGAACTGGTCGGCGACCGCGAGGCGCAGCGCGCGGCGGTGATGGACGCGGTGGGCAACCACTTCCGTCCGGAATTCGTCAACCGCATCGACGAGGTGGTGGTGTTCGAGCCGCTGGGCCGCGAGCAGATCGCCGGCATCGCCGAGATCCAGCTGGGCCGGCTGCGTCAGCGCCTGGCCGAGCGCGACCTGACCTTCGAGCTCACCGACGAGGCGCTGGACAAGCTGGTGTCGGTCGGTTACGACCCGGTCTACGGTGCACGTCCGCTAAAACGCGCGATCCAGCGCTGGATCGAGAACCCGCTGGCGCAGCAGATCCTTGCCGGCAAGTTCGCACCGGGCGATACCGTCAAGGCGCGCTTGGACAACGACGAGATCGTCTTTATCTGATCGGGCACAGGCCGTACGAAACCTCTCTTCCGCTTGCCGGGAGGGAGTTTTTTTCGCTCAGAGCGCCTGCAGCAGAAGCTCCAGCCGCGCCGCCTGGTCCTCGGCCATGTCGATGATGTGGAACCCCGCCCAGCCGTGGTGTTCGTCGGTGCCCGGCCGGGCCCACAGGCAGTCGGCGCCGAAGCTCACCTCGCGGACCTCGCCGCTGCCCGCCGTCAGCCGGCACTCCCAGACGGAATCGACGGCCAGCAGCTGTTCGGTGACGAGCATGAAACCATCGCGGGACAGGTCGACGATGCGTCCCAGGCGCTGGCCGCCGTGACGGTCGTAGACTTCCAGGGTGAGTGTGGGGCGGTATCGATCGTACTGGCGACGCTCGCTATCCATGGTCGTTTCCTGGGTGGGTGGAGCGTCCGCTGACACGCTGCAGGGCGCGATAGATCGCGTTCATCGCGCGATCCACCAGGGGCAGGCTGCGTTCCTCGATGACGATGCGCGCCAGGCCGCGGTTCATCTCCTCGGCGAGGTCTTCCAGCGGCCGAATCGCGGCGCGCTGGCCCAACTGGTCGACGAACATGTAGTTGTTCGTCGTCGGGCTGAACCAGGACAGCTTGAGCCGGCGCCGCTGCGTGCCCTCGACGAAGTCGAACCAGGTGCCGAACTCCAACGTTTGCAACTGGCGGATCAGCGCTTCCAGGCGCTGCGTGCGCGGCGGCCTGGCGGCGCGGCGGTCCGCCAGCAACACCGCATCCTCGCCGAGCATGTTCGCCAGCGGGCTTTCGATCAGCGACGGCGCGAGAGGCTCCACCCGTTCGGGGCGCTTGGCCTGCACGGCGTCCTGGCTGGCGACGATGTCCCGCAACAGCCGGGCGATGCCGTCCTCGTGATAGCCGCCGAGCAATTCGAGGCCCTTGCGCACCTCGTCGAGCATGCCGGCGCGCAGGCGGTGCAACGCGTCGATGCCGGCGGCGTCCTGCGGCCTGCCGCTCCAGGCCAGCTGCTCGGCCAGTTCCAGCGAGCGGTTCCATTCGGCGCTGCCCTCGCCATGACGAAGCTGTACGAACACCAGCACGTCGGTCCAGGTCAGCTCGAGGAACTCCTGGATCATCTTCGGCAGGCTCGGCCCGTGCAGCGCCCCGGCGATCGCGGCGCCGGCCTTCTGCCGCGCATCGAGCAGGCGGTCACGGCCCTTGGCCGCCTCGATGGAGCGCTTTTCACGCAGTTCGACGCGGTGCCTGAGGGTAGCGACGAACTCGTTGAACTCGTCCAGCAGCGTTTCGAACAGCGCCAGATCGCCGGTGAAGCCCTGGATCACCCGCTCGACCACCCAATGGATCTTCGCCAGCAGTTCGCGCTCCTCGCCCTCGGCGTCGTACAGCACTCCGGCGCGCGCCATGGCATTGAGCAGCAAACGGGCCGGGTGGTTGTACTGGGTGAAGAGCGCCTTGTCCTGCATCGCCACCCGCAGATAGGGCGTATGCAGGTGCGATAGCGCGGTCTTGCAGGCATCCGGCAAGTCGGCGTCATCGAGGATGAAGTCGAAGAGCATGCCGACCAGATCGATCACGTCGGCTTCCTGGTCGGAAATCCGCCGCGGGTCCGCCGCAGCGCCGCGCGACTCGAGCTGCCGGTGCAGGTCGGCTTTCACGCCGTCGACCTGCTGCGGCCGTTGCATGCGCCGGGCGAAATCCTCGGCGGCCTGCTTCTGCAACTGGTTCAGCGCCTCCAGCAGGTCGCGCGCCTCGAAGGTGCGCGTGGCGGTGGGCGGCGCGTAACTGACGATGCTGCGCCTGCCGCCGAGCAGGGTCGTGCCCTCACGCTTGCGCAGCGCGATGAACAGCTGGGTGAGCCCGTCGAACAGCCGCTCGGCCTGCTCGGCCGATGGATCGTCGCCGTCGGAATAGCCCGAGCGGGCATCCGGCGATCCGGCGAAGGAAGGCGCGCCGGCGGCGGGTGCGCCGCGCGTGGCCTCGAACCGCGGCTGCGCCTGGTATTTCATGTTGGGCAGGATGCCGGCGTCGATCAGCTCGCGATTGAGCGCCTCGTAGAGACCGTCGAGGTTCTGCATGAGGTGCCGGTCGAAGAGCATGTAGAGGATGATCCGTATCCGCAGCGGCAGCGGCGTCGGCTGCAAGGCCTCGCGGAACGCCTGTGCGATGGCGTGCGGACCGAAGGGGTTGCCGTCCTCGTCGAGCTTCCGGCCGTTGTTCAGCAGGGCCAGCCGACGATCCAGCGCGAACAGGCTCTGCGCGCAGCGGGCCTTCACCCGGCTGACCATGTTGATGATCTGCAGGGTCTCCTCGTAATCCTCGTTCTGCACCAGACGCAGGTCGTCGGCCTCGAGCGCGTCGTCGTTCGTGGCGGACGGTTTTCCCTGGAGGAAATCGGAGAACTGCCGGGCGATCTGCTGGTGATAGGTCCGCTCGACCAGCGGCCGCAACCGGCGGATGTCGCGCATGCTGTCGAAGAACAGCGTCTGGACCTGATTGTTCTCCGCCTTCTCGGCGCACTCGAAGAGGGTGTCGTCGACCTGCCCGAAGGTCGCGGTGAGGTGTTCGGCGAGGGCGTTCATCACCCGTTTGCGACAGCGCTGCACCAGCTCGCTGAAACGCGGCTGGATGACGCGGCTGGCGAGTGTGCCGTGGGCGGAGGGAGACAGGGGTGAGTCGCGTTCGTCCATCATCAAGTTGCCGGTGCCCGACTGACGAGCGCACTCCACACGGTGATCTTCAGCACAGATATAGCAGCCACCCCGCCGACTGCAAGACATTGTCTCAGGAAGAATTTTAAGGGTTGACAGGCGCTTCGGGAAACGTAAAATGGCGCGCCTCTGATACGGGATTCCGGTTCACCGGCACCGTAAAAGAGATTGGAAGCTCGTAGTTCCGCGATAGCTCAGTCGGTAGAGCAAATGACTGTTAATCATTGGGTCCCTGGTTCGAGTCCAGGTCGCGGAGCCAACTTCTTCCAGATCGGGGTATAGCGCAGCCCGGTAGCGCGCCTGCTTTGGGAGCAGGATGTCGGGAGTTCGAATCCCCCTACCCCGACCACCTTTTGGGTCGTTAGCTCAGTTGGTAGAGCAGTTGGCTTTTAACCAATTGGTCGTAGGTTCGAATCCTACACGACCCACCATTTTCTTCTCCGCACCTCTCGAACGATGAAACGCCCACACCGGGCAACCCCAGCGTTCGTTCGCAACGCCCCTCCTAGAGCACCAGCAGACTGAGCAGGCGACTGATCAGGCCCATGCCGATCACGCTGATCAGTACCACAGCCAGCAGCAACCACGGCCGGAACGGCTTGCGCTCGACGCGATGCTGCGGCGCGCTCAGGTATTCGTCTACGCGGCGCTGGTCTTCGTCGCTCAATCGCTTGGACATGCTGCCGGCCTCGCTCGGGTTCGCCTTCAGTCTAGCTGCGCTTCCTGCAACGGCTCGACGATCAGCGTGTCACCCAGACGAATGATGCCGCTGTGCAACACCCGCGCGGTGATGCCGCCGTGTCCACGCACGGCCTGAAAGGTGCCGGGCCCGAGGTTTTCCTCCAGACGCGCACACGGCTGGCACCAGCCGGTGGTTTCGAAAACCGCTTCGCCGATGCGAAAGCGGCGGTTCTTCAGGCTGAACAGGTTGATCCCGCTCACCGCGATGTTGCGTCGAAGCTCGGCCGGCGCGATGTCGCGCCCGATGAGGCTGGCGATCACCGCCAGATGCTCCCACTGGATGAAAGTGACCTGCCGCGCGTTGCGCGGGCCCGGGCGGGCGTGGTCGCCGGTCAGACCGGCATCGCGCCGCGCCTCGACGACGTCCGGCTGCAGAACCTCGCCGCGCGACAGCGGGCGCACGCCGATCCAGCGCACGCGCCCCTGCTGGGGAACCGCGGCGAGCAGGGTGTGCAGCGGGCTGCGTTCACGCATCGTCATGCACTCCATGGGTCAGGGGCGTCACCAGACGCTCTTGGTGCCGCCATCGTAGGGTTTCGCCAGGCCGGCGCGAATCAGCATCGCGCCCAGGTCGCTGCCGTCGACCCAGACATCGCCGAGCAGGCGGAAATACTTGTCGCGGCGGATGTTGCGCAACTCGACGTAGCGCGCCGCGCGCAGCCTTTGCACGCTGAACTGCTTGGCCCTGAGCGCCAGCGCGCGCACGGCGGGACGCTTGTCGCGCAGCTCCGGGGTATCGATGCCGGCGATGCGCACCGGCACCCGGTGGCCGATCACGGCAGGCCAGTCACGGATGGTCGCGCGGAAGGTATCGCCATCGTAGATGCTGGTGATCTCGTCCAGGCGGACCTTGCCGTAAGGACCTTCCGCGGCGATCGATGAAAGGGTGGAGCACAGGCCGGACAACAGCATGAAGCACAGCAACAACGAACGCATGGCGACAACGGGACTGCCAGAAGGAAGGCGACTCTAATCGACTGCGCCGGTAAAAGCAGCGGCCGGTGGTCGCAGTGGCGCGCGCGCCAACGCAGTAAACTGGCGCTCCACGCCCACCCGATGAGCCGCCCTCCCGACCATGGCGAAAGACCCTGAAGTCCCCATGAAACCTCGTTCCGCCGTCCCTTCCGATCACCCGGCGCTGCTTTCGCTGTGGCAGCGCACGCCGGGCATTCGGATTCGCCCCGAGGACGCGCTGCAACCGTTCACCGATTACCTTGCACGCAACCCCGGCCTGAGTCTGCTGGTCGAAGCGCAAGGGCGACCGGTGGCCTGCCTGATGGCCGGGCACGACGGCCGCCGTGGCTACCTCCAGCACCTGGTGGTGGACGAGGCGTACCGCGGTCGCGGGCTGGCGAGAGCGCTGCTCGATGAGACGCTCGCCCGCCTGGCGCGCCTGGGCATCCACAAGAGCCATGTCTTCGTCCTGCGTGATGCGCCCCAGGCGCTGGCGTTCTGGCAGGCGCAGGAAGGCTGGGAACGGCGCGACGATATCGAGGTTTACTCCATGCAAGGACATCACTCATGAAAGTCTGGATTCTGCTCTGCGCCGCACTCTTTCCCGCCCTGCTGCAGGCCGCCGAGGAAACGCAGCCACTCGCGCCCTGGACGCTGCTCGATCAGTACGAGCAGCCCTATACCCTCTCCGACGATCTGCGGGTGCTGCTGGTGGCCCGCGACATGGCCGGCGCCAAGCTGGTCGAAGCGGCGCTGGTGGATAAACCCAAGGGCTACCTGGAGCAGCGCCGGGCGGTGTTCCTCGCCGATATCAGCCGCATGCCCTCGCTGGTCGCGAAGCTGTTCGCCGTGCCGGCCATGCGCGACTACCCGTACCGCGTGGTGCTTGACCGCGAGGCGCGCATCGTCCCGCGCTACGAGCCTGCGGCCGATGCCGTGCTCTGGTTGCAGCTCGATGGCCGGCGGATACTGAGTCGCCAGTCGTTCACCGACACGGGGCAGTTGAGCGCGGCGCTGCAGCGGCTCACGCCATGATCAGCGCGGCGCTGCTGTCGCCGGAAAGCGCATTGCTGGGATGGGCGATCTACGCGCCGGTCATCGCCTGGGCGATAGGGCGGGCGCCGTGGCTGGAGCTGTTCAGCGATGCCCGGCGCCAGCACCTGCTGTTTGGCACCATGCTCGGGCTATTCCTGCTCTGGCTGGTGCGGCGCGATTTCGACTCCGGGCTGTCCTTCCATTTTCTCGGCATGACTGCGGTGACCCTGCTGCTGGACTGGCCGCTGGCGCTGCTCTGCGGCCTGGTCGCCCAGCTCGCGCTGGTCGCGATGGGACGTCAGGACCTGGCGGCGCTGGGCATGAACGGCGTCCTGCTGGTGGCGCTACCGGTGCTGGTCACCGAGCTCTGCGCGTTGCGCGTGGAGCGCGCGCAGCCGCGCAACCTGTTCGTCTACATATTCTTCTCCGGCTTCTTTCCCGCGGCGCTGGCCGCGCTGCTGTGCATGCTCGCCGCGCTCGGCGTGCTCTGGATCGACGGGCTGTTCCCGATGCCGCCCTGGCTGGACGACTTCGCCGGTTATCTGTGGCTGATCATGTTTCCCGAGGCGTTCATCAACGGAACGGCGGTCACCGCGCTGGTGGTGTTCTGCCCCGAGTGGCTGGAAACCTTCAACCGCAGCCGATACCTGCAGGCGCCGTGGAAGGACGACGAGCGACCCCGCTGATGGGCCAGGATTCACCCGTCGCATCCCGCGCAGCGGTTTGACCTACATCAACCGCCGGAAGCCGATGGCCTCGAAGATGAGCCCTCACTCATTCCAAGAGGCAGAAGACATGGGCGGATATGCATGGGCACGAGAGGCCCTGGAACGCGAACTGGAGCTGGCCCGGACGGCGGGCCTGGATGAGGCGATGGCGCTGCGCACGCTGCTCAGCGCGGTGGTCGAGCGCAGCAAGCGGACGCGCAGCCTCGCCGACCTGGCGCAGGAGCTGACGTTTCTCGCCGACAACCTCGACGAGGAACGCGACTACGCCTTCATGCGACCGTGATCGCCTCCGGCCTTGGCGCCCCCATCACGATCGACCGGGCGGCGCGCAAGGCATTCTTCCTTCCCTACGCCGCTTCGCCCTGAACATCCAGCGCCTGCGGTTCGGGCTGCTTGATCAGCGCGTAGATCACCCCGGTGAGCACGCTACCGGCGACGATCGCCAGCAGGTAGAGCAGCGCGTGGTTGATCGCGTTGGGGATCAGCAGGACGAACAGCCCGCCGTGCGGCGCCATCAGCTTGCAGCCGAACGCCATCGACAGCGCTCCGGTCAGCGCACCGCCGGCGACGCTGGCCGGGATCACCCGCAGCGGGTCCTTGGCGGCGAACGGAATCGCCCCTTCGGAGATAAAGCACATGCCGAGCACGCCGGCGGCCTTGCCGGCCTCGCGCTCACTCTGGGCGAACTTGCGCCGCGCCAGCAGCGTGGCGATGGCCATGCCGATCGGCGGCACCATGCCGCCAGCCATGGTCGCCGCCATCGGCGCATAGCTTTGCGACGCCAGCAGGCCGACCGAAAACGCGTAGGCCGCCTTGTTGATCGGGCCGCCGAGGTCGACGCACATCATCCCGCCGAGCAGCAGGCCAAGCAGCACCGCGTTGGAGGTGCCCATGGTGTCAAGGAACGCCGTCAGCCCGGCGAGCATGCCGGCCACCGGTTTGCCGACCACGTAGATCATCGCCAGGCCGGTGAACAGGCTGGCCAGCAGCGGGATGATCAGGATCGGCTTCAGCGCCTCGATGCTGGACGGCAACCTGACCCAGCGGGCAATGGCCCTGGCCGAATAACCGGCGAGAAAACCGGCGACGATGCCGCCAATAAAACCCGCACCGAGGGTGCTCGCCAGCAGCCCGCCAATCATCCCCGGTGCCAGGCCCGGACGGTCGGCAATCGAATAGGCGATGTAACCGGCCAACAGCGGCACCATCAGCTTGAACGCCGCGTCGCCACCGATCTGCATCAGCGCCGCGGGCAGCGTGCCTTCCTGCTTGAACGCCTCGATGCCGAAGACGAACGACAGGGCGATCAGCAGGCCGCCAGCGACCACCATCGGCAGCATGTAGGACACGCCGGTAAGCAGGTGCTTGTAGGGCCCGGCCTTGCCCTGCTCGCTGCCGGCGGCGGCGCTGTCGGTGGCC
>NZ_DEYR01000092.1:0-3703 GCF_002364635.1 Pseudomonas sp. UBA3153 | reverse complement strand
GCCGCTTCGACGCGCCGGCCGGCGTCCTCGGCCAGGCCGCGGATCATCCGCAGGCCGAGGCGGATCGCCGGCTGGTCGTCCGCGCCGGGCTCCAGGCTGCAATCCCAGTCGCTGTGGCGCACGTCCACCGGGTGCGTGGCGATGCCGTGGCGACGCGCGTCCTGCAGGACCTGGTCGGGGTTGTAGAAACCCATCGGCCAGCTGTTGATCAGCGCGCAGGCGAACGCCGCCGGCTCGTGGCATTTCAGCCAGCAACTGGCGTAGGTGAGCAGGGCGAAGCTGGCGGCGTGGGATTCGGGAAAGCCGTAGCTGCCGAAGCCCCTGATCTGCTCGAAGATGCGCGCGGCGAATTCGGCCGAGTAGCCATTGGCGAGCATCCGTGTCATTAGCCGCTCCTGGTGCGGCTCCAGCCCGCCGTGGCGCTTCCAGGCGGCCATCGAGCGGCGCAGCTCGTCCGCCTCGCCGGGTGAATAGTCGGCGGCGATCATCGCCACCTCCATGACCTGCTCCTGGAACAGCGGCACGCCGAGGGTGCGCTTGAAAACCTTCTCCAGCCTCGGCGGATAGTCGACCGGCTCCTCGCCATTCCGGCGCCGCAGGTAGGGATGGACCATGTCGCCCTGGATCGGCCCGGGACGCACGATGGCGACCTCGATCACCAGGTCATAGAAGGTCTGCGGGCGCAGCCGCGGCAGCATGGCCATCTGCGCCCGCGACTCGATCTGGAACACGCCGATGGTGTCGGCGCGGCTGATCATCGCGTAGGTTTTCGCGCACTCCTGCGGCAGGCTCGCCAGGCTCCATTGCCGGCCGCGATAGCCTTTCACCAGATCGAAACAGCGGCGCAGCGCGCTGAGCATGCCCAGCGCGAGGATGTCGACCTTGAGCAGGCCGACCAGGTCGAGGTCGTCCTTGTCCCACTGGATGATGCTGCGCCCGGCCATCGCCGCGTTTTCCACCGGCACCAGGCTGTGCAGCGGCTGCTCGGAAATGACGAAGCCGCCGGGGTGCTGCGACAGGTGGCGGGGGAAGCCGATCAGCTCGCCGGTCAGCGCCAGCACCCGGCGCATGATCGGGCTCTGCGGGTCGAAACCGGCTTCGCGCAGGCGCTCCTCGGGTGGGAGCTCGCCGCTCCAGCGCCCGCAGCAGTCGGCCAAGGCGTTGATCTGGTCGGCCGGCAGGCCGAGCGCCTTGGCCACGTCGCGCACCGCGCCGGCGCCGTGGTAGGTGCTGGCCACCGCGGTGAGCGCGGCGCGCGTGCGGCCGTAGCGGCGGAATACGTACTGGATCACTTCCTCGCGGCGTTCGTGCTCGAAGTCGACGTCGATGTCCGGCGGCTCGTTGCGCTCCCGGGAGAGGAAGCGCTCGAACAGCAGGTTGGAGTTCGCCGGGTCCAGCTCGGTGATGCCGAGCACGAAGCACAGCGTCGAGTTGGCCGCCGAGCCGCGGCCCTGGCAGAGGATGCGTTCATTGCGGGCGAACTGGACGATGTCGTGCACGGTGAGGAAGTAGCTCTCGTACTCGAGTTCGGCGATCAGTTCCAGCTCGTGTTCGAGGTTTCTGCGCGCTTTGCCGGGGATGCCCCCGGGCCAGCGCCAGGGAATGTTCTTCTCGGCCAGATGGCGCAGCCAGGTGGTCGGCGTATGGCCTTCGGGCACCAGTTCGCGCGGGTACTGGTAGCGCAACTGGCCGAGGTCGAAGCGGCAGCGCGCGGCGATGCGCAGGGTTTCCTCGAGCAGCCCGGCGGGGTACAGCCCGGCCAGCTCCTCGCGCCGGCGCAGGTGGCGCTCGCCGTTGGGGAACAGCCGGTGCCCGGCCTCGGCCACCGGCAGGTGGTGGCGGATCGCGCTCATGCAGTCCTGCAGCGCGCGCCGGCCACGGGCGTGCATGTGCACGTCGCCACTGGCCACGGCGGGGATGCCGAGGTCCGTGGCCAGCGCCAGCAGTTGCGCCAGGCGGCGGGCGTCGTCCGGGCCGCGGTGCAGCTCCACGGCCAGCCACAGGCGCTCGGGGAACCGCTCGCGCAGCCAGCGGCCATCGGCGAGCGGGGTTTGGCCCTGGGCTGGCCAGAGCGCCAGCAGGCCGTCCAGCGGCTCCTCGAAATCCTCGCGCAGCAGGCGGTAGCTGCCTTTCTTCGCCCGGCGGCGGGCGACGCTGATCAGCCCGCAGAGCCTCTGGTAGCCGGCCAAGTCCTCCGCCAGCAGGATGATCTTCGGCCCGTCCTCGAGCTGCATCTCGCTGCCGACGATCAGCGCCAGCTCGGCCTTCTTGGCCGCCTGCCAGGCGCGCACGATGCCGGCCAGGCTGCACTCGTCGGTGATCGCCAGCGCCGCATAGCCATGCTGCCTGGCGCGCTCGAACAGCTCCTGCGCACTGGACGCGCCGCGCTGGAAGCTGAAATTCGACAGGCAGTGCAGCTCGGCATAGGCGGGCGGGGAAGCGGCATGGGTGTGATTCATGCGAACCCCGTCGGTGGCGGCTCTGCATGGGTGTCGCTGCGCTCGGCCCATCCTACGACGGGGAGCAGGCGCGTCCTTCCATGCCGTCGCTGCGCGTGCGTCTTCGTAGGATGGGTTGAGCCTGCAAAACCCATCGATGGCCATCCGTGATGTACGGGGCGAGTCATGCGAACCATCCGTGCAACTGCAGCGGGCCGTCGTCGCCGACCCGGCGGTAGGCCCAGGCGCGCTGGCCGCTGCGGGTTTCCACCAGGTAATAGTCGCGGCGCACGTCGCCGCCGTCCCACCAGCCGGACTCGATGCGCTCGGGGCCGGCGAGGATGCGCGGCGCGAATTCGCGCAGGGGCTGGGCTTCGCGCAGCAGCCAGGCCGGGCGCGGCGCATCGTGCTGCGGCGTTTCCACACGCGCGACGGGCGCCGCCTGCCAGGCCCGTTCCGGGCGATGGTCGGCGACGGCACCGAGGCCCAGCACGGCGCCGTCGCCAAGGCGCGCGCGCAGGCGTTCGCGTAACTGTTCCCAGGGCAGCGATTGCTGCGGGCGCTCATCGAACAGCTCGCGGTGCTGCGGAACGAACGTCGGCAGGTCGCGCGCTACCAGGCGCATGGCCTGCACCGGCGCGGGCACCTGCAACTGTTCGAGGCGACCGCGCGCCAGCTCGAAGAGCATCGCCGCCTCGCGCTCGGCGGCGAGCAGGCCGACCGGCAGGCTGCTGTCCTCGCCGCTGCGGTGCTCCAGATGCAGGGTGAAGCGTTGCACGCCGCTGTCGCGGCCGGCGAGGAAGGCGGCCAGGTCGCCGGTCAGGCGGCGCAGCGGGAACAGCAGCGCCTGGTGCGACTCGACCTCGAAGTTCAGCTCGATGCGCACATCGAAGCGGTCCGGCGGCGCGTAGCAGCGCAGCGCCAGCGGCCGTTCGCCGAGCAGCGTATCGAGGTGCCGCAGCACGTCCTGCGGGAAACGCCTGGCCAGGCTCTCGCGGGGCAGGTTGCGGACCTGCTGCAACTGGCGCACGCCCATGCGGGCGAAGGCGCTGGCCACCTCGCGGGTGAAGCCGACGCGCTCGATGGGCATCCGCCCGAGGGCTTCGGCGAGGCCTGCGGCGTCCACCGCCAGGCCGTCGTGGGCATTGGCCAGCATGCGCGCCGCCGCCGGATTGGGCGCGACGACGATGCGCTGGCGAAAGCCCAGCGCGTTCAGCTCGTCGCGCAGGCGCGCCTCGAAGCGCGGCAGATCGGAAGAGCGGTTC
>NZ_DEYR01000075.1:0-18318 GCF_002364635.1 Pseudomonas sp. UBA3153 | reverse complement strand
GGACGGTGGCCGCGGCGCCGAACGCGGGCGGCTCGAAGGGCAGCATCTGCCCGGCGGCGTCCAGGGTGGCGCACAGCTCGACGAGCGGGGTGCCGCTGCGCACGCTGATGACCAGTTCGGTGGGGTCGTAGTTGACGATGCCGCGGTGCTCGGCGGTGCTCAGCGCCGTGCCCTGAACCGGACGTCCGAGGAACGCCTTGCTGTTGCCGCCGCGGATCGCCAGCGGGGTGTTGGATGTCAGCGCCTGCTGGACGTCGGCGAGCAGGCGTTCGCTGATGTCGGCGTCGCGGCTGCCGGTTGCGCGTGGTTCGACGCTCATCAGAAACGCTCCAGTTCGGGGAAGGGCAGCTGCCCGGCATGGATGTGCATGGCGCCGAATTCGGCGCAGCGGTGCAGGGTCGGGATGTTCTTGCCGGGGTTGAGCAGGCGCTCTGGGTCGAAGGCCGCCTTCACCGCGTGGAACAGCGTCAGCTCGTCGGAGTTGAACTGCGAGCACATCTGGTTGATCTTCTCGCGCCCGACGCCGTGTTCGCCGGTGATGCTGCCGCCCACCGCCACGCAGAGTTCGAGGATCTTGCCGCCGAGCTCCTCGGCGCGCTCCAGTTCGCCGGGCTGGTTGGCATCGAAGAGGATCAGCGGGTGCATGTTGCCGTCGCCGGCATGGAAGACGTTGGCCACGCGCAGGTCGAATTCGCCGGACAGCTCGCCGATGCGCTGCAGCACGCCCGGCAGTTCGCGGCGCGGGATGGTGCCGTCCATGCAGTAGTAGTCCGGCGACAGCCGCCCCACTGCCGGGAAGGCGTTCTTGCGACCGGCCCAGAAGCGCACGCGCTCGGCCTCGTCGCGGGCCAGACGCACTTCGCTGGCGCCGGCCTTCTCCAGCACCGCGCGCACGCGGTCGCAGTCGGCATGTACGTCGGCTTCGACGCCGTCCAGTTCGCAGAGCAGGATCGCCTCGGCGTCCACCGGGTAGCCGGCGTGGATGAAGTCCTCGGCGGCGCGGATCGCCAGGTTGTCCATCATCTCCAGCCCGCCGGGGATGATGCCCTCGGCGATGATGTCGCCGACCGCGCGCCCGGCGGCTTCCACCGAGGCGAAGCTGGCCAGCAGCACCTTGGCGACCTGCGGCTTGGGTAGCAGCTTGACGGTGACTTCCACCACCACGCCGAGCATGCCCTCGGAGCCGGTGAACAGCGCCAGCAGGTCGAAGCCGGGGCTGTCCAGGGCGTCCGAGCCGAGCGTCATGCGCTCACCCTCGATGGTGACGATTTCCACGCTGAGCAGGTTGTGCACGGTCAGGCCGTACTTCAGGCAGTGCACGCCGCCGGCGTTCTCGGCGACGTTGCCGCCGATGGAGCAGGCGATCTGCGAGGACGGGTCCGGTGCGTAGTAGAGGTCGTGGGGCGCGGCGGCCTGGGAGATCGCCAGGTTGCGCACGCCGGGCTGCACGCGGGCGAAGCGCCCGGCGGGATCGATCTCAAGGATGCGGTTGAAGCGCGCCATCACCAGCAGGATGCCCTGTTCCAGCGGCAGCGCGCCGCCGGAAAGCCCGGTGCCGGCACCGCGGGCGACCACCGGAACCTTCAGCCGGTTGCACAGCTTGAGCAGGGTTTCGACCTGCTCGATCTGGCGTGGCAGCACCACCAGCATCGGCGTGGTGCGGTAGGCGGAGAGGCCGTCGCACTCGTAGGGCTTGAGGTCTTCGGCGCTGTGCAGGATGTCCAGGTCGGGCAATTGCCGGCGCAGCTCGGTGAGCAGCGCCTGCTTGTCGACCTTCGGTAACGCGCCGTCGACACGCTCGTCATAGAGGATGTTCATATCAGGCTCGGTCAGCTCTATTGTCGTTGTTGTCTCGCGCCGTCCGGTCGAGGTAGGCGCGTATGCGTCGCATGGTGCGCCGGCGTCCGCGCGCGCGTCCATCGCTGGTAGCACTGGTCCTACCAGTTTTTGCAGGGGCATTGGTCGTACAGATCGTTGCAAGCCAGGCACAATGGCAGTCAGAGATAACCGGCCGTTCACTCATGACTGGCGGGTTATACCTGGTCCTACCAGTGCGACGAGGTGAAGGATGCTTACGGAAACGCCCAGCGTACGTGGCCAGGTCGCCGACAGGGTCGCCGAGCGCATCGAACGCCTGATCGTCGACGGCGTGCTCAAGGTCGGCCAGGCGCTGCCGTCGGAGCGGCGCCTGTGCGACAAGCTCGGCGTGTCGCGTTCGGCGCTGCGCGAGGGTCTGCGCGTGCTGCGCGGCCACGGCATCATCGAGACCGCCCAGGGCCGCGGCTCGTTCGTCGCCTCGTTGTCCGGCAAGCGCGATGCCACGCCGCTGATGCACCTGTTCAGCTCGCAGCCGCGCACGCTCTACGACCTGCTGGAAGTGCGCGTGCTGCTGGAGGCGGAGTCGGCGCGGCTGGCGGCGCTGCGGGGCACCGACGCGGATTTCGTCCTGCTCGGCCGGCGCTACGAGGAAATGCTCGCGGCCCACGAGGGCGAGGGCACCGACCCGAGGGAACATGCGCGTCTCGACCACGCCTTCCACCTGGCGATCTGCGAGGCGTCGCACAATCCGGTGCTGGTGCACACGCTGCAATCGCTCACCGACCTGATGCTCAGCACGGTTTACGCCTCGGTGAACAACCTCTACCACCGGCCGTTGCAGAAGCGCCAGATCGACCGCCAGCACGCACGCCTCTACCAGGCGGTGATCGGCCGCCTGCCCGATCAGGCGCAGCGCGCGGCGCGCGACCATATCCAGAGCATTCGCGACAACCTGCGCGAGATCGAGCAGGAAGAGCAGCGCCTGGTGCGCGCCGGGATGCGCCTGGAGGGTTGGGCCTAGGCACGGCGAACTTCGCGGTGCGCGCGGCGCACCCTACGGAGCGGCGGATCGCTTCGGGCGCGAGGTTCGTCCTAGGGTGCGCCGCGCGCACCTTGGGTGACGATGCGGGTTGAGGGTTTGGCGCAGGAGTGTTTCGGTGCGCATGGCGCATCCTGCAAACTGCGGCGGGTTAATTCATGCTCATCCACTGGTCGCTGAGGGTGCGGGTGTTGCGGTCGACCACGGTGGGCGCGTAGGGACGACCGGACACGCTGATCAGCGAGTTGCTCTGGCTGTTGAGGTCCAGCAGCGCGGCGCGGAGGAACTTCCAGCGCGTCTGCAGGCGGGCCAGGGCGGCGGGGTCGCGGGCGGCGAAGGTCTGGATCTCCGCGTCGATGGACGGCACCAGTTGGCGCTCGTCCTGGCCGAGGTAGTTTTCCGGCTGTTCGCGGGCGATCTCGAAGGCGCCGAGGTAGGCGCGATTGAGGTACTGCACGCCGAGGTACTCCACCTTGGCGGCGACTTCGGTGTGCGGCGCGCCGGGCATCGCGCGGGCGGCGGTGAGGAAGTCGCGCAGGCGCTTGTTCAGCTCCAGCGGATAACCCCAGGGCATGGCGTCCTCCCTGGGGCCGAAGGCCACACCGCGGCGCAGTTCGGTCACCAGGTCGCGCTGTTCGGCGAGCAGCGCGCTGCTGGGCTCCGGCACGCGGCGCATGGCGGCATCGAGGGCCTTGATGTCCTGTTCGAGGCGTTCGCGGTACATGTCCTGGAAGCCTTCCCCGCGCAGCAGGATGAGGCTCGACGTGGCGCGTGAGGCGTAGATCTGCACCTGCTCGAGAACCGACAGCTCGGCCTGCGCGGCGGGCGCGGCGACGGTCGTCAGCCCGGCGAGGAGGGTGCACAGCAGTACGAGGAATGGCTTGGGATTCATTTCCGGAAAGCTCCTGATCTTATTGTTGTGAGCCAGCGCTGCCTCTCTGGGCAGTCGGTGCATAGCCTAACGCCGAAACGGAGTTTTCGGATTGCTCGAAAGTGTGATTTTTACGATCGAACGCGTCGAACTCGACGCCATTGCGTGCGCAATCGCGGCGGAATGAGCCTGGGAGGGTCGGCGGAAGGCCGCGCGCCCGTCTGGCGCGCGGCGGCGGGGTGGTCAGACGTGCTGCACGGCGCTGGACGGCGTGAGAATCGCCTTCGGCTTGAAGTACAGGGTTTCGCCGCGGACCAGGCCGGCGAGGCTGCCGTGATCCTTGGCGACTTCCGCCTCGATCAGTTCGTCCTGGCCTTCGACCTGCAGGGTCACGCGGGTGATCGCGCCCAGCGGGCGGATGTCGCGGACCTGCGCGGCGCGGTGTTCGTCCGCGGCCGAGCGCGACAGCGAGACCTCGTGCGGGCGGAACAGCAGGTGGTTGTCCTCGGCCAGTTGCAGGCGGTTGGAGTCGCCGAGGAAGTGGTAGACGAACTCGCTGGCGGGTTTCTCATAGACCTCCGCCGGGGTGCCGATCTGCTCGATCACGCCCTTGTTCATCACCACGATGCGGTCGGCGACTTCCATCGCTTCTTCCTGGTCGTGGGTGACGAACACCGAGGTCAGGTGGACTTCCTCGTGCAGGCGCGCGAGCCAGCGGCGCAGCTCCTTGCGCACCTTGGCGTCGAGCGCGCCGAAGGGTTCGTCGAGCAGCAGGATCTTCGGCTCCACGGCCAGCGCGCGGGCCAGGGCGATGCGCTGGCGCTGGCCGCCGGAGAGTTGCTCCGGGTAGCGGTCGGCGAGCCAGTCGAGCTGCACCAGGTTGAGCAGTTCGTGGACCTTGCTGGCGATCACGCTTTCGCTCGGGCGCTGCTTCTTCGGCTTCATGCGCAGGCCGAAGGCGACGTTGTCGAACACCGTCATGTGGCGGAACAGGGCGTAGTGCTGGAAGACGAAGCCGACGTTGCGGTCGCGCACGTCATGGCTGGAAACGTCCTCGCCATGGAACACGATGCTGCCGGTGTCCGGGGTTTCCAGGCCGGCGATGATGCGCAGCAGCGAGGTCTTGCCGCAGCCGGACGGGCCGAGCAGGGCGACCAGTTCGCCGCTGCGGATGTGCAGGTCGATGTTCTTCAACGCCTGGAAGTTGCCGAAGTGTTTGTTGATGCCACGAATCTCGATGCTCATGTCAGCCTCGTTTGCTGTGCCACGGCGTTGGCCGGGTGACGGCGCGTGGCGCCGGTAGTTTCGTTCGGTATCTGGCGCGCGATCATTCGTCGTCGCGCACCAGGCTGCGGCTCAGCCGCGATTCGCTCCACTGCCGCAGCAGGAGGATCACCAGGGCCATCGCCAGCAACAGGATCGCCACGCTGAACGCGGCGACGATGTTGTATTCGTTGTAGAGAATCTCGATGTGCAGCGGCAGCGTGTTGGTCATCCCGCGGATGTGCCCGGAGACCACCGATACCGCGCCGAATTCGCCCATCGCCCGGGCCGTGCAGAGTACCACGCCATAGATCAGCGCCCATTTCACGTTGGGCAGGGTGACGTGCCAGAACATCTGCCAGCCGTTCGCACCGAGCAGCCGCGCGGCCTCTTCCTCGGTGGTGCCCTGTTCTTCCATCAGCGGAATCAGCTCGCGGGCGACGAAGGGAAAGGTGACGAAGATGGTCGCCAGGACGATCCCCGGCACGGCGTAGACGATCTGCAGGTCATGCGCCTGGAGGAACGGGGCGAAGACGCCCTGCGAACCGAACAGCAGCACGTAGATCAGGCCGGCGACCACCGGCGAAACCGAGAACGGCATGTCGATCAGGGTGATCAGCAGGCTCTTGCCGCGGAACTCGAACTTGGTCACGCACCAGGCCGCGGCGACGCCGAACACCAGGTTCAACGGCACCGATATGGCGGTGGCCAGCAGGGTCAGCTTGAGGGCGGAGATGGCGTCCGGTTCGCTGATCGCATTCCAGAACACGTCCAGCCCGCGTTGCAGGCCCTGGGTGACGACGATGTACAGCGGCAGCAGCAGGATCACCGCGAAGATGATCCAGGCCAGGCCGATCAGGACCAGGGCGGCGGGCGTGCGCTGTACGCCAGCGCGCACGGCGTTGTCCCTGGCCAGCGTTGCGCTTGCGATGCTCATCCCGCGCTCCTCAGTTCTGCGGCTGCAGGCGACGCTGCAGCAGGTTGATCAACAGCAGCAGCACGAACGACACCGCCAGCATCAGCACCCCGATCCCGGTCGCGCCCTTGTAGTCGTACTGGTCGAGCTTGGAGGCGATCAGCAGCGGCAGGATCTCGGTCTTCAGCGGGATGTTGCCGGCGATGAACACCACCGAGCCGTACTCGCCGACGCCGCGGGCGAAGGCCAGGGCGAAACCGGTGATCCAGGCCGGCAGCAGGCTCGGCATCAGCACGTGGCGGAACACCTGCAAGGGGCGCGCACCCAGGCAGCTCGCCGCTTCCTCGATCTCCTTGGGAATGTCGGCCAGCACCGGCTGCAGCGTGCGCACCACGAACGGCAGGGTGACGAACACCAGCGCCAGGGTGATGCCCAGCGGGGTGTAGGCGATCTTGAAGGGGAACAGCGAGCCGATCAGCCCGTTGGGCGCGTACAGGGACGTCAGCGCGATGCCGGCCACCGCGGTGGGCAGGGCGAAGGGCATGTCGACCATCGCATCGATGATGCGCCGGCCGGGAAAGCGGTAGCGCACCAGCACCCAGGCCAGCACGGTGCCGAGTACACCGTTGAGCAGGGCGGCGAACAGCGCGGTACCGAACGACAGTTTGAGCGAGAACAGCACTTGGCGGCTGCTGATCAGCGACCACCATTGTTCGACGGTCATCTGCAGGGAATAGATCAGCATGGCGCCGAGGGGAATCAGGACGATCAACGCGAGGTAGCTGATCGTGTAGCCCAGCGTCAGCCCGAAGCCGGGTATGACCGGGGAGGTTCGGTGGGACATGTGGCGTCCTTGGGTAAGGTATCTGAGCCTGGTCGGAATCGCCGGTGCCGCTCCTCCGGGAGCGGCTCGCGGTGTATCTGTAGTTACTGGTTGATCTTCTTGAAGATGTCGTCGAACACGCCGCCATCGTCGAAGAACTTGGGCTGGGCCTGCTTCCAGCCGCCGAACTCTTTGTCGATGGTCACCAGTTCGAGCTGGGCGAACTTGTCCTTGAACTCGGCCGCGACCTTGGCATCGCGGGGACGGTAGAAGTTCTTCGCCGCGATGCGCTGGCCTTCCTCGCTGTAGAGGTATTGCAGGTAGGCGTCGGCGACCTTGCGGGTGCCCTTGCGATCGACGTTGGCGTCGACCACCGAAACCGGCGGCTCGGCGAGGATCGACAGCGACGGGGTAACGATTTCCAGCTGGTCGCCGCCTTGCTCGGCGAGCGACAGGTAGGCCTCGTTTTCCCAGGCCAGCAGCACGTCGCCGAGCTGGCGCTGGACGAAGCTGATGGTCGCACCGCGGGCGCCGGTATCGAGCACCGGGGCGTGGCGGTAGAGCTCGGTGACGAACTCCAGCGCCTTGTCATCGCTGCCGTACTTCTTCTTCGCATAGGCCCAGGCGGCGAGGAAGTTCCAGCGCGCGCCACCGGAGGTTTTCGGGTTCGGGGTGATCACCTCGACGCCGCTCTTCACCAGATCGTCCCAGTCCTTGATGTGTTTCGGGTTGCCCTTGCGCACCAGGAACACGATGGTCGAGGTGTACGGCGTGCTGTTCTGCGGCAGGCGCGCCTGCCAGTTGGGGTCGATCAGCGGCTTGAGCAGGTTCAGCGCGTCGATGTCGCCGGACAGCGCCAGGGTCACCACGTCGGCCTGCAGGCCATCGATCACCGCGCGGGCCTGTTTGCCCGAGCCGCCGTGGGATTGCTTGATGACCACGTCTTCGCCAGTCTCGGCCTTCCAGTGCTTGGCGAAGGCGGCGTTGTACTCGACGTACAGCTCGCGGGTGGGGTCGTAGGAAACGTTGAGCAGTTCGGTGGCGGCGAAGGACTGCGCGCTGAACAGGGCGCCAGCGATCAGCGCCAGGCTGAACGAACGGATGGATTTGCTCGACATGCTGTGCTCCGAAGCGCGCCGTTCCTGGCGCGCGGATGAATGCTGGGGTGTTGGTCGGTTCGGTGTTCGGGGTCAGCGCATTCGCCAGCAACAACGGCGATACCGGCGCGGCGACATGCGTGTTCTGGTTTTCATGGTCATGCCTCCGGCGGTCCGGTCGGTGGTGAATTCAGGCCGGCTTGCCGGAGGACGGCTGCAGGCGGAATTTTTCCTTGCGTTCGATCTGCACGACCTGGGCGTTGTGGACGGTGATTTCCACCGAGCCGAAACGCAGGTCGCGCAGGGCGCTCTGGATTTCGCGCAGGATGCTTTGCTCGTCCTGGCCATCGACGCTTCTTATGGTTGCGCTCATGGGAGTCTTTCCTTCGCTGGCGCCATGCGATGGCAATGGCGTGGAGCGGAATATAAAGGCGAATTTTTATTCTCAAAAATACCGTTTTAGCATTTTTATATAACCTTTAGAGCGCATGCCGATTTGCCGTTATTTAGAATTTATAGAATAAGAACATAATCTTTTATTCCTTCATTGCTCGATTCACGCTGCCTACACTGCCGCCAGAACATTGGAGGCGAACATGCGCAACGAATCGATCCGCTACCTCATCGTGCCCGGCTGGCAGGGCTCCTCGGACGAGCATTGGCAGAGCCATTGGCAACGCAGCCTGCCAAACAGCGCGCGGGTCGAGCAGGCCGACTGGGAACGGCCGCAACGTGAAGACTGGGTGGTGGCACTGGAGCGCGAAATCGCCGCCGAGCGCACGCCAGTGATGCTGATCGCCCACAGCCTGGGTTGCGTCACCGTCGCGCACTGGGCCGAGCGGGCCTCGCCCGCCCTGCTGCGCCGCGTGCGTGGTGCGCTGCTGGTGGCGCCGGCGGACGTCGAGCGCCCCGGTTGCCCGGAAGCGCTGCGCAACTTCGCGCCGATTCCCACGCAGCCGCTGCCGTTCCCCAGCCAGCTGATCGGCTCCGACGACGATCCGGCCGCCACCGCCGCCCGCGCGCTGGAGCTGGCGCGTGGCTGGGAATCCGAGGCGAGCATCCTGGTCGGCGCCGGGCACATCAACGTGAAGTCCGGCTACACCCGCTGGGAGCAGGGTTTCGCCTGGCTCTACCGGCTGCAGGCACGGATCGAGCGGCTGGCGCGACACAGCGCCTGAATCCTCCTTTCTTCAATCGCGGCCGCCGCGCCCATGGAAGCCCCGGCGGCCTCGACGTTTCAGGAACAATCCCATGCACGACGATCTGCGCCAGCCGCTGCTGGCTTTCCCCGATGCCGAAAAGAACCCGCTGAGCATTCGCGCCAAGGCACTGGTGTTCATCGACCCGCGTTCGCGGCAGCTGCGCGAACGGGTCGAGCAACTGGCCGACAGCGAATTGCCGGTGCTGATCCGCGGCGAAACCGGCACCGGCAAGGAGCTGCTGGCGCGTTATATCCACCGCAGCAGCGAGCGCCAGGGATTGTTCGTCGCGGTCAACTGCGAGGCGCTGAGCCCGACCTACGGCGAGGCCGAGCTGTTCGGCCATGCGCCGGGCGCCCACACCGGCGCCGCCAGCAGCCGCGCCGGCTGGTTCGGCTCGGCCACCGGCGGCACGCTCTATCTGGACGAAATCGGCGACCTGCCGCTGGCCTTGCAGGGCAAGTTGCTGGCCGCACTGGAGACCCGCGAGGTGACCCGCGTCGGCGCGCGCCAGCCGAGCCCGGCGGACGTGCGCCTGGTCGCCGCCACCAGTATCGACCTGGGCCAGGCCGTCGCCGCCGGCAAGTTCAACGAGCGTCTCTACCACTACCTGGGCGACGGCTACGTGCACCTGCTGCCATTGCGCGAACGGCCCGGCGACATCCTCGCCTTGGGCGAGTACTTCCTCGGCACCTACGCCCAGCGCCTCGGCCTGGCGCTGCCGCAGTTCGCCCAGTCCGCGCGTGAGGCCCTGGAGCAGCACGACTGGCCGGGCAACACCCGCGAGCTGGAGAGCGTCATCCACTTCGCGCTGCTGGTCAGCAGCGGCGCGGAGATTCTCGCCGAGCACCTGAACCTGCCCGCGCCCTGCGGATTGGCGCGTCTCGAACGGCAGCTGCAGCTCGCCGCCGAGGACCCGCAGACGCGCGCCGCGCTGTTCGATCTGCTGCGCCGGGTGCTGGCGGACGAGCCGCGCGCGCAGCCATAACCTTATGCGCTAATCGTATTTATATCCGCAATTCTTATTCACTTATAGTCGTCACTCGCGTACCTGCCGGCCAACCGGCGCGCCGCACATGAAACGAGAAGCCGGGGCAACATCGTCCTGATCCTTTCACTGCGCGCGTCCGTCGCGCCTGCGTGGAGAAACATCCATGAACGCGGTCACTGCGGTGGCGACCCCTTCCCCGGAGACCACCTCGCAACACTTCGAGATCCGCCCGCTGGGCCAGCTTGGCGCGGAGATCGTCGGCCTCGACCTCGCCCGCCCGTTGAACGCCGCGGACTTCGCCCGGGTCCATCGCGCGCACCTCGACCACGGCCTGCTGGTATTCCGCGACCAGCACATCAGCGCGCAGCAGCAGGTCGATTTCAGTCGCCGTTTCGGCCCGCTGCAGATCCACGTGCTCAAGCAGTTCCTGCTGGCCGGGCACCCGGAAGTCTTCATCATTTCCAACATCGTCGAGAACGGCCAGCCGATCGGCCTGGGCGACGCCGGCAAGTTCTGGCACTCGGACCTGTCCTACAAGGAATTCCCCAGCCTGGGCTCGATGCTCTACGCCCAGGAGTTGCCGGAAGAGGGCGGCGACACCCTGTTCGCCAGCCAGCAACTGGCCTACGAAACCCTGCCGGCCGAGCTGTCCCGGGCGATCCAGGACAAGCGCGCGGCGCACTGCTACACGGCGCGCTACGCCGATGAAGTGTTCAAGGGCATTCGCCGGCCGACGCTGACCACGGCGCAGCTCGCCGAGGTCACGGCGGTGGTTCATCCGGTGGTGCGCACGCACCCGGAAACCGGACGCAAGGGCCTGTTCGTCAACGAGAACTTCACCACCCACATTCTCGACATTCCCGAGGACGAGAGCCGGCAGATCCTCGCCGAGCTGTACGCCCACAGCGCGCGCCCGGAGTTCATCCACCGCCACGTCTGGCAGCCGCACGACATGGTGTTCTGGGACAACCGTTCGCTGATCCACCTCGCCACCGGTTGCCCGGGCCATATGCGCCGCCGCATGCACCGCACCACCATCCAGGGCGAAGTGCCGTTCTGAACGGCGCGCCTCCTCAGCCCCAACCCAGTAAAGGAAATCCGATGAACGCCGTCCTGCAAGGCCACACGGCCAGCGCTTCGGCACTGGCAGCACTGCTGCACGTGGACAAGGTCAGCCTGGAATACAAGACCCCGCAACGCGTGGTGCGGGCTACCCATGAAGTGAGTTTCGACGTCTATCCGGGCGACCGTTTCGTCCTGCTCGGCCCGTCGGGTTGTGGCAAGTCGACCCTGCTCAAGTCGGTCGCCGGCTTCATCGAGCCGCGCGACGGGGAAATCCGCCTCGACGGCCAGCGCGTCAGCGAACCCGGTCCCGACCGCATCGTGGTGTTCCAGGAATTCGACCAGCTGCCGCCGTGGAAGACGGTGAAGCAGAACGTCATGTTCCCGCTGCTCGCCTCGCGCACCCTCAAGCGCCGCGAGGCCGAGGAGCGCGCGCTGCATTACCTGGAAAAGGTCGGCCTGGCCGCCTTCGCCGATGCCTACCCGCACACCCTTTCCGGCGGCATGAAGGCGCGCGTCGCCATCGCCCGCGCGCTGGCCATGCAGCCGAAGATTCTGCTGATGGACGAGCCGTTCGCCGCGCTCGACGCGCTGACCCGCCGCAAGATGCAGGAGGAACTGCTGCAGCTGTGGGACGAAGTGCGCTTCACCCTGCTGTTCGTCACCCACTCCATCGAGGAGGCGCTGGTGGTGGGCAACCGCATCCTGCTGCTCTCGCCGCATCCGGGGCGCGTGCGCGCCGAGATCAACGCGCACCCGTTCGACCTGCACAGCCTGGGCGGCGTCGACTTCCAGCACACCGCGCAGCGCATCCACCGGTTGCTGTTCGATGAAGACGCTGAGCCGCCGGTCGAGTCCGACCTGCGCTTCCAGGACATCCGCATTTCCTACTGACACGGGAGCACCACCATGAAACTGATCCCGCCCGTGCGCGAGGAATACGAAGTCACCCCGGCGCCGCTGGTCGGCCTGCCGCTGGAGCGCGAGCTGCCGCTGGCGCAACGCCTGTGGCAACAGGGCTGGCTGCGCAAGACGCTGATCCTGGTGCTGCTGGTGGTGCTCTGGGAGCTGGTCGCGCGCTACCAGGCCAACGACCTGATGCTGCCGAGCTTCCTGCAGACCGCCCGCGCCTTCTTCGAAGACGTGGCCAGCGGCGTGCTGATCGAGCGCGTCGGGATTTCCCTGTCGATCCTGTTCAAGGGTTACCTGATCGGCATCGCCCTGGCGTTCGGCCTGACCACCCTGGCGGTGTCGACCCAGCTCGGCCGCGACCTGCTCAGCACCCTGACCTCGATGCTCAACCCGCTGCCGCCGATCGCGCTGCTGCCGCTGGCGCTGCTCTGGTTCGGCCTCGGCCAGGCCAGCCTGGTCTTCGTGCTGGTGCATTCGGTGCTCTGGCCGCTGGCGCTGAACACCTACGCCGGCTTCCTCGGCGTCTCCGAAACTCAGCGCATGGCCGGGCGCAACTACGGCCTGCGCGGGCTGCGTTTCGTCCTGCTGATCCTGGTGCCGGCGGCGCTGCCGTCGATCCTCGCCGGGCTGAAGATCGGCTGGGCCTTCGCCTGGCGCACGCTGATCGCCGCCGAGCTGGTGTTCGGTGCCTCCAGCGGCAAGGGCGGGCTGGGCTGGTACATCTTCCAGAACCGCAACGAGCTGTACACCGACAAGGTCTTCGCCGGGCTGGTCGCGGTGATCCTGATCGGCCTGGTGGTGGAGAACCTGGTGTTCTCCACCCTCGAGCGAGTCACCGTGAAGCGCTGGGGAATGCAGCGCGGCTAACGCCCTTCCCCGTAGGGTGGATGACGCTTTTTTCATCCCGCAACACCCGCCCGGTGGATCGATAAGGCGCGATCCACCCTACGGGTCTGGGGATGCAGCGGGGGTAATGCCCGTCCGTAGGGTGGATGACGCTGTTTTCATCCACCACGACATTGCCAAGGTGGTCGCCACCCGGTGGATCGATGACGCGCGATCCACCCTACGAACTCTCCGAGACCGGGCCGCCGGATCGATAACTGCCAACACCGACATCCGGCCGTCAGCGGCCCATTAACTTTTTGGGGACACCATGAACCATCGCATTCGCACCACCCTGCTGGCCGCCGCGTTGCTGGCGCCGGCGCTGGCCCAGGCCGAAGGCAGCATCAGCATCGCGCAGCAGTTCGGCATCGGCTACCTGATCCTCGACGTGGTCAAGGAACAGAGGCTGATCGAGAAACACGGCAAGGCCCTGGGCCTGGACAACGTCGAGGTCGACTGGCGGACGATTTCCGGCGCCACCGCGATGAACGAGGCGCTGCTGGCCAACGCCCTGGACGTCGTCTCGGCCGGCGTACCGCCGATGCTCACCCTGTGGGACCGCACCCGCGGCAAGCAGAACGTCAAGGCCATCGCCTCGCTCGGTTCGATGCCCAACTACCTGCTGAGCAACCGCGCCGAGGTGAAGACCCTCGACGACCTCTCCGACAAGGACCGCATCGCCGTGCCGGCCGCGGGCGTCGGCTTCCAGTCGCGCACCCTGCAGATCGAGGCGGCCAAGCGCTACGGCAAGGCCGACTTCCAGCGTTTCGACAAGATTTCCGTGAGCCTGCCGCACCCGGACGCCACCGCCGCGCTGCTGGCCGGCGGCTCGGAGATCAGCGCGCACTTCTCCAGCCCGCCGTTCCAGTACCAGGCGCTGGAAAACCCCAAGGTGCACAAGCTGATCAGCTCCTACGACATCCTCGGCGGCCAGGCCACCTTCAACGTGCTCTACACCACGCAGAAATTCCATGATGAGAATCCGAAGACCTACAAGGCCTTCTATGACGCCCTCGTCGAGGCCTCGCAGATCATCAAGGCGGACAAGGCCAAGGCTGCGCAGACCTACATCGACGTCGAGCAATCCAAGCTGCCGCTGGCCTTCGTGCAGAAGATCGTCGAAGACCCGGAGATCGACTTCACCGTCTCCCCGGAGCGCACCTTCATCTACGCCGAGAAGCTCAACGAGCTGGGCGTGCTGAAGAACGAGGCGGCGTCCTGGCAGGACTATTTCTTCGAGGAAGCCCACGTCAATCCGGGCAGCTGATCGGTCCCGCCTGCTGACGAACCGCCGCGTCCGCGTCACGCTGTTCGCCGCCGCCTGCCAGTTGCGCGAGGCCGGCTGGCCGGCGAACGCGTGGTGGCGCTGAACACCGGCGCCGGCATCAAGTACCCCGACACCCTCAGCGTCGAGGTGCCGCTGCTGGAGCCGGACGATCGACTGCCACGTTGATGCCGGCTCGTGGGGGGACGTATCCGTTCCGTAGGGTGCGCCATGCGCACCGGCACTTTGGGTGCCGGGCGAAGGGTGGCGACTTAGCGCTGCGCGGCGCGTGGCGGCAACTGGTCGTTGGCGATGGCTTCGCCGAAGGGGCTGATCAGGTTGGCGCCGAGCTTTTCCCGGACCGGCAGCGGCAGCAGCGGGAACACCAGCTCGGCGAAGCGGTAGGCCTCTTCCAGATGCGGGTAGCCGGAGAGCACGAAGGTGTCGGCGCCCAGCTCGGCGTATTCCAGCAGGCGGTCGGCGACCTGTTGCGGGCTGCCCACCAGCGCGGTGCCGGCGCCGCCGCGGACCAGGCCGACGCCGGCCCAGAGGTTGGGGCTGACGACCAGGTCGCCGCGCTTGCCGTTGTTCAGTTCCTGCATGCGTTGCTGGCCGTGGGAATCCATCCGCGCCAGCGAGGCCTGGGCGCGGGCGATGGTGTCGTCGTCGAGGTGGCTGATCAGGCGATCGGCGGCCTGCCAGGCTTCCTGCTCGGTCTCGCGGACGATCACGTGCAGGCGCACGCCGAAACGCACGGTGCGGCCGAGGGCGGCGGCGCGGCGACGAACGTTCGTCATGCCCGAGAAAGTTGCCGTCGGCTTCCAGGTCGGACGAGTCGCCGCCGGCCACCACGTTGACCAGCAGGCGTCCGCCGGACAGCCGATCCAGCGTCGCGGCCATGCGCACATTGGCGGTCACCGAGAAGGTCGCCGGGCGCAAGGCGACCAGGAATTTCAGCGTGCGGGTCACCGGAACCAGGCTGGAAGCCACGATCCACGAGTCCTCGCAGGAACGCCCGGTGGGAATCAGGACGCCGCCGTAGCCGAGCTTTTCCGCCGCCTGGGCGATCTGTTGCAGGTAGGCCTGATCCACGGCGCGTGCCTGATTGGCACTGCCCAGGTAGCGGCCGTCGCCGTGCGTTGGCAGGAACCAGAAAACATTGAGACTCATATTAACTCCCTAAGGTTTGATTATACGGGGAGCCATTCTTTCAATTGGGCGGTGCGTTGAAAGTTGATATGTATCAAGTGGAATCTGGCAGGTTCGCCTTTATCAAGATCGTTTTGGTGGAGGCGAATTCAATAGGTAATAAGCGCTCACTTAGGCCTATAAGCTGATAACTTTTTCAATGGCATCGAGGTAATTAACCGCTGCGCCGGAAGTGTTCTACGTCAGCGCCGCCACACACTCGCCAGCCAGGGTTGCTGGTCGCGCGGCAAGCCTTCGGGCCGGTAGTAGTGTTCCAGCTCGGTGAAGCCGGCGGCGGTGAGGTAATCGCGCCAGCGCGCCCAGTCATGCCAGGCGCCATAGCGTTCGCCGCTCCAGCCTTCGCGGTTGTCGCCGCGCGGGTTGGAGGCGAACAGTACGCCGCCGGGCTTGAGCGTGGCGTGCAGCTGGCGCAGCACGCGCGGCAGGTCGGCGCGCGGTACGTGGAACAGCGAGGCGTTGGCGAACACGCCGTCGAAGCGTTCCGGCGGCAGGTCGAGGGCGAGGAAATCCTGTTGCCAGACCTCGCAGCCGCTGTCGGCGCGGGCCATCTCGACGAAGCGCGCGGTGCCGTCGAGGCCGACCGGCGCGTGGCCGAGGGCCTTGAAGGTGCGCAGGTCGCGGCCCGGCCCGCAGCCAAAATCCAGCAGCGCGAACGGCGCCTCGGCCTGAATGTGGCGCAGCAGCGCGGCGATGTTCTGGCTGACGTCGTGGTCGCGGGTGCCCTCGCGAAAGCCTTCGGCGTTGCGCGCGTAGTGGGCGAGGGTCAGGCGGCTGATCGCACCCTTGTCGTCGGCGTCCATTGGCTTACTTCTTCATCCATTTGCCGTTGAGCTGGATGTATTGGCCGCTCGGGGTCTTGTCCAGCGCCTTCTTGCCGGCGATGGCCTCGACGTCGCCCAGGGCGATGCCGTTCTGCTTGGCCAGGCGCTGGTACTCGGCGCGGCGCGCCTGGTTGATCTGCGCGGCGATGTCCTCGGCCTGGCCGCCGGGCTTGACCACGCCGAGGTAACCGTCGGGTTGCTCGCCGAGCTGGCCGGCGGCCTTGGCGGCGCCGAGCGCGGACATCGCCTCGTTGAGGCTGAGGGCGAAGGCCGGAGTGGCCAGGCAGAGGGCCAGCAGGCTGGCTGCGAAGGTGTGGCGAAGGCGCATGGCAAGTCTCCTAGAAAAGGCCGCTGGATTCGTCGAGGACGTTGTCCAGCGCCTTGTCGACCTTGATGTAGATCTCGTGCTCGATCTTCACGTTGAGGTTGATGTTGATCGGCTCGTTGGGCACCGCCAGTTGCACGGTGGGGGTACAACCGACGCCGGACAACAGCAGCAGGGCGACGGCGAGGATGTGGCGCTGAACCATCAGGGTTTCTCCTCGGTGGGCGACTCGGCGGGGCGCTGCAAACGCTCCTGCACCCGTCGCTGGATGGTTTCGCTGACCCGGCCGCTCAGTTGCAGGCTGGTCAGCAGGGCCGGAATGTCTTCTTCCAGGTTGATGTTGAAGTTGAACGGCCGGCCGCGTTCCAGGTCCGGATTGCGCCCGTTCAGGCGCAGGTTGAGCATCAGCTTGCCGGCCTCATCGTAACTGACCGCGCTGCTGAGCAGCTCGTAGCGAAAATCCTCCAGCGCGTCGGCCACCAGCTTCATCGCCGGGTTGGCCTGGGCCAGGGCGATGATCTTCGGCGAATGGAAGCGCAGCATGCCGCCCGGCGGCCGGGCCGCGATTTCACCCTGGTCGATGCGCAGCGCCTGGCCGTTCCAGTGCAGCGGCAGGCGCCCGTCCAGCACGCCGTCGCCACTCAAGCCTTCGGCCGGGTAGGCGCGGAACAGTTCCGCCAGTTGCAGCCCCCGCAGTTGCAGCGGCAGATCGAGACCGGCCGCCGCCAGGTCGCCATTGCCCGGCTCCAGCCACAGCCGGCCACCGAACAGCGCGGTTTCCGCGCGCTGCCAGTCGAGCCGCCCGGCGGCGGGCCGTTGCAGGCTGGCACGGTAACGTCCGGCAAAACGCAGCGGGCCGATCGCCAGGCCCGGATTGAGTTCGCCCAGGCGCAGGTCGGGCAGTTCCAGTTGCAGGGCCTTGTCGCTCAGCGTGACGCGCGCATCGCCGCTGAGCCCGGACAGCTCCACGCGGTCGTAGATGCCGCCGAGGTTCTGCGCGTTCAGCACCAGGTCCAGTTCGGGCACGCCGTCGCGCAGGTCGAGTTGCGCATGGGCGCGCAGCCGGCCGTCGTCCAGCTCCAGCAGCGCCGGCCATTCCGCCAGAGTCTTCGCCAGCGGGTTGCCGGCACGCATGAACAGTTCCTGCAACTGCGCCTTCAGGTGCAGCGCGCCACCGAAGGCGTAGTCGAGCTGCACCTGCGCGGGCAATCCGGCGTCGTTGCCCAGCGCGCCTTCCGCGCTCAGCGCGGCGAGGTCGCTGTCGAATTTGCCCTGCCAGCTCCAGCCCTGCGGCCGCAGGGTGGCCTGGCGCAGCTGGGTCGTTTGCAGGCGCGCGGGACCTTGTGCGCGCAAGGTGTCCAGGCCGGCGTCGGAGTAGCCGGCATCCAGCGCCACGCCGGCCAGCGTGGCGTCGAGCGCGTGCAGTTCGAGGGTCGACTGGCCGGCGTCGAGCAGGTCGACGCGTTCGCTGTGCACCTGCGCGGGATTGCCCAGCAGCAGCCGCGCCTGCCGTCGATCGACCTGCCCGCTGAAGGCCAGGTCGAGGCTCGGCCGGGTCAGGCGCAGGCCGTCCAGCGCGAGCCTGGTGCTCTGACCGCGCAGGCGCGCGCTGTCGATCTGCAGCGTCCAGGGCGGCTGCGTGGCGGTGGCGAGCCTGGCTTCGAGGGTCGCGGCGAGCGCGCCCTGGCTGGCCAGTTGCAGGTCGAACGGCAGCAGGCCGTCGCTGCGCGGGCCTTCGGCCGGGACGATGCGCAGGTCGAGGCTGTCGGCGCGCAGGCCGGCGGGCAGCGTGTCGCGCCAACTGCCGGCGAGGTTGTCCA